>DASUGZ010000077.1:0-16714 GCA_036273755.1 Pseudolabrys sp. | reverse complement strand
GGTCGGGCATGTCCCAACCGCGGCGGTGAATGACGTTCATGATGGACCCCTCGACTCGCACTTCAAGGGGTACGGCGGCCTGCCATCACAGGCAAGTCACGCCTCGGTTATTCCGCCGCTCGCCGCGCCGCGATGATCTGGTCGGCGGTACGCCCCGTCAGCTCGGCCATGTGGTCGAACTTGAAGACGAACGATCCTACGCCGGCGGTGGCGGAACGCACCTCGATGATGAGATCGCCGATTTCGGCTTCCGCCATCTGCGCGCGCACGATGTCCCAGCCTGGCCAACCCTCGCGGGTGTCGAAGCCGAGGATATGTCCGCGCCGGCCGGCAAGGATGGCATTCATCTTCGCGGTCGCGTCGGTCGGGCAGACGATCTCGACCAGGTGGATCGGCTCGAGCAGCACCGGCTGGCATTGCGGCAAGCCCTCCTGCATGCCGATACGGCCGGCGATATGGAACGCCATGTCGGAGGAATCGACCGTGTGGTAGGACCCGTCGATCAGCGCCACCTGGAGATCGACCACCGGGAAGCCAAGCGGGCCGTGCTTGAGCCCGTCGACCACGCCCTCTTCCACCGCCGGAATGTAGTTGCGCGGCACCACGCCGCCGGTGATGCGGTCCTCGAACTTGAAGCCGGAGCCGCGCGGCAACGGCTTGATCTCCAGCATCGTGTCGCCGAACTGACCGTGGCCGCCGGACTGCTTTTTGTGCCGGCCGCGCACGGTGACCGGCTTACGGATGGTTTCTTTGTAGCCGACGGCCGGGGGCCGCGTCGTCACCGGCACCGCATATCGATCGCCGAGCCGCTCGGCGGCGACGCGCAAATGCATTTCGCCCTGCCCCCAGATCACCACCTCATGGTTCTCGGCGTTGTGCACGACGGTGATCGAAGGATCTTCCTCGGTCAGCTTGGTGAAAGCGGCACCGAGCTTGACGTCGTCCTTGCGCTCCTTGGCCTGCAAGGCGAGCGCCAGCACCGGCGGATAAGGCTTCACCTCGGTGAGCGACGCATGCGCGGTCTTGCCGGCGCGCAGCGTGTCGCCGGTCTTGGCGCCGTCGAGCTTGCCCAAAGCGACCGTTTCGCCGGCGGTCGCCGGCCCGCGCTTTTCGAAGTGCGGGCCCATGACCTTGAACACGCCGGATACCCTTCCGGCTTCGCCGTTCGGCGTATGAAAGACGGTGCCGTCGGTGACCTGCCCAGCAAGCAGGCGCGCAACCGACATTTTGCCGCCATGCGTTGTGTGAAAGGTCTTTAGCACCAGCGCCAATGGATCGTTGCCGACTTTGGCACCAAGCCGCGCCACGGTCTCCGCCACGCCGGGCGCTTCATGGCGCAGCGCCTTCAGCAGCCGCAGCACGCCGTTGCTGCGGGTGGCAACGCCAAGAAGGACCGGCACCACCAGGCGCTCGCGCAACTCCTTGGCCAGATCGTCGAACACCTTGTCGCGCGGCGGCTGGATGTCCTCGAGCAATTGCTCCATCAACTCGTCGTCGTGATCGGCCAGCGTCTCCAGCATGGTGAAGCGCGCTTCCTTCTCGCGGTCGAGGTCCTCGCCCTTGAGCTCGATCACCTCGGAGGCGGTCTGCTCCTTGTAGACATGCGCGCGTTCGAGCGCGAGATCGACGAAGCCTGCGATCAGGTCGCCGTTCCAGATCGGAATTTGGCGGAGCAGCAGGGGCACGCGCGAGGCCGGCTGCAACAGCTTGAGCGTCTCGCGCACGCGCTTGTCGGCTTTGTCGATCTTGTTGAGGAACAGGAAGTGCGGAACGTTGAGGTCTTCCAGTTCGCGCAGGATCAACTGCAGCTGCGGTACCTTCTTCTCGTCGGCCTCGCAGACCACGACCGCGGCGTCGACCGCCGGCAGCGTTGCGCGCATGTCATGGATGAATTCGATGGAACCCGGGCAATCGATGAAGGTATAGCTGTCGCCCATGAAGGTGGCGGTAGCGACGGAGGTCTCGACGCTCATCTTGTGCGAGCGGGCCTCCTTGCTGGCGTCGCCGACAGTGGTACCCGCGTCGACCGTGCCTTGCCGCTGCACCGCGCCGGTGCGGGAGAGGATCGCTTCGAGAAGTGTGGTTTTGCCGCTTTGAAACGGGCCCACCAGCGCGATGCACCGTGGACCCTTGTTTTTATTACCGTTGGGACCGGAGCCATTCTGTCCCATGAATACCTCCCTTGCCGGCCGGGAGGTCGGACCAAATATCCCGGCCCTGTCGCAGCATCGTCGCAGCAGTGTGCGCGGCTGGCAAGAGCGCTAACGTAGGAAACAAAACGGCCGCCGGTCAGGCGGCCGTTGAAACCATCGCGGTCATTTCGCTCAGCGCACCGGGTGCAATTCGAGCGAAGCGACGCCGGCCGCCAAGTTAAGACCGGTCTGACCCGTCACCGACAATGGTTGCAGCGCGACCGTGCGATTGGAGCCGCCGATCAGAACGTTGCCGCCGAGACCGACGGCGATCGTCGCTTCGGCCGTCGCACCGCCGTAGACGCCGGCCAGCACGCCAGGACCGTATGACGACGGCGCGTAGACCGCCCACACCATCTGGCCCGCCGTCGTTGCGCCGATGTCGAGGCCCAGTTTGGTGATGTTGCCGATATAGGCCTCGGCGGGCCCGGCCATGCTCGGGCTGAACAGGCACTGCACGCCTTTCCGCGAACCGATGATCATGCCGAGACCGCCCGACACGTCGCACACCAGCGTACCCGCCTTGATGCGGTCTTGCGCGGGGGCGCCGCCGGTTGCGGCAACGAAGCCCAACGTCAGCGCGAACAATCCCAGGACAATGCGACGCATCCGAACCCCCTTTGTGACGGCGATTGAATCGCACAAGAGTGAGCGGAACTCGGCGCAGAGTCAAAAGGAGAAGTGCTTCAGGCTCGGCAAATCGTTAATGCGACCCGCCGCAGGAGCCGGCTACTTCAAATTCCCGCAGAAACGCTGGATGCGCCGGCCGGCTTCCTCGAGGTCCTCGGTCTTGGTGGCGTAAGAAATGCGGAACGCCGGACCCAGCCCGAACGCCGTGCCCTGGACCACCGCAACGCCCTCGGCCTCGAGCAGCTCGGTGACGAAATCCTCGTCGGTCGCCAGCTTCTTGCCGCCCGGCGCGGTCTTGCCCATGGTGCCGGCGCAAGACGGATAGACATAGAACGCGCCTTCCGGCGTCGGGCACTTCATGCCGTTCGCCTGGTTGAGCATCGAAACGATAAGATCGCGCCGCTCCTTGAAAATCTTGTTGTGCTTGGCGATGAAATCCTGCGGCCCGTTGAGCGCTTCGACCGCGGCCCATTGCGAGGCCGCCGCCGGGTTGGTGGTCGACTGCGACTGGATCATCGCCATCGCCTTGATCAACGGCTCCGGTCCGCCGGCGTAGCCGATGCGCCAGCCGGTCATGCAATAGGCCTTCGAGGTGCCGTTGATGGTCAGCGTGCGCGGATAGAGCGACGGCTCGACCTGCGCCGGCGTGAAGAATTCGAAGTCGTCGTAGACGAGGTGCTCGTACATATCATCGGTCATGACGTGCACGTGCGGATGCTTGACCAGAACATCCGTGAGCGCCTTCAGCTCGGCGCGCGTATAGGCGGCGCCGGTCGGGTTCGACGGCGAGTTCAACAGGAGCCACTTGGTCTTCGGCGTAATCGCCTTTTCGAGCTGTGCCGCGCTGATCTTGAAGCCTGACGCGGCCGACGCAACGACCTCGACCGGCGTGCCGCCGGCGAGCAGCACCATGTCGGGATAGCTCACCCAATACGGCGCCGGGATGATGACCTCGTCGCCCGGGTTCAGCGTCGCCATGAAGGCGTTGTAGAGCACCTGCTTGCCGCCAGCCGATACCGTGATCTGCGAAGGCTTGTAGTCGAGGCCGTTCTCGCGCTTGAACTTCTTGCAGACCGCTTCCTTGAGTTCGGGAATGCCGTCGACCTGGGTGTACTTTGACGCGCGGCCCTCGCGGATCGCCTTGATCGCCGCTTCCTTGATGTTGGCGGGCGTGTCGAAATCGGGTTCGCCGGCGCCCAGCCCGATGACGTTGCGTCCGGCCGCCTTAAGCGCGCGCGCTTTGTCGGTCACCGCGATGGTCGGCGACGGCTTGATGCGCTTGAGATGCTCGGCCAGAAGGGCCATCGGGGATCTCCGAAAATCTTGGATTCGCGGTCTTGTATAGTGTCGTAACGGGCCAAAACGGTGGCAGCAAGACGCAAAGTCTGATGCATTCATCAACCCTGTTGATGGCCTAACTCTCCTTTAAGCCTGCCCTGATAGACCTGCCGGCAATGGCTGGATTCATTGCCCTCCTGCGCTCCGGTAGCTGGCTGACGCGCGAACGGGCGCGGCTGGTGGCGCTCGCATTGATAGCCGCTTTTGCGGTCGGCGCCGGCTTTCTGGTCGGAACCTCGGACGGCCTCAACGACCGCTTCGGCCGCCCGCTGGGAACCGATTTCTCGAATGTCTACGCGGCCGGCAGTTACGTGCTCGATGGCGAGCCGACAGCGCCGTTCGATCCGCCGAAACAGTTCGCCCGCGAGCAGGCGATCTTCGGTCAGGCGACGCAATTCTACGGTTGGCACTACCCGCCCTACTTCCTCGGCCCCGCCACCGCTTTGGCGGCGATGCCCTATTGGCTGGCGTTGCTGGTGTGGCAGGGCGTGACGCTTGTTCTTTACCTGCTCGCCATCCGCGCGATCGTCGCCTCCACCGCAGGGAGAAAGATAAAAAGCGACTGGCTCCTCTTTGCCCTCGCCTTCCCCGCCGTATTCATCAATCTTGGCCAGGCGCACAACGGCTTCCTCACCGCCGCGCTGGTCGGCGCGGCATTGGTGCAACTCGACCGCCGGCCGATCCTCGCCGGTGTGCTGATCGGCCTGCTCGCCTACAAGCCGCAATTCGGCCTGCTGATCCCGCTGGTGCTGATCGCCAGCGGACGCTGGCGCGCATTTGCCGCCGCCGCCGCGACCGTCGCGCTGATGACGCTCGCGGTCACGCTCGCCTTCGGCAGCGAAGTATGGCCCGCGTTCCTCGCTTCGACCAAGTTCACGCGCAGCGTCGTACTCGAGCAGGGCGGCACCGGCTGGTTCAAGATCCAGAGTGTATTTTCCTGGGTGCGCATGTGGGGCGGAAGCGTTGCCGTTGCCTACGCGGCGCAGATCATGGCGACGCTGGCGCTCGCCGCGGCGCTGATCTGGCTCTGGCGCAACCCCGCCGCCTACCCGCTCAAGGCCGCCGGCCTGCTGATCGCCTCCCTGCTGGCAACGCCCTATAGCCTCGACTACGATTTGATGGTGCTCGCTCCGGCAATCGCTTACCTCTGCGTCGACGGTATCGCACGCGGCTGTGCGCCTTACGAGAAAACCGTTCTGGCTGGATTATGGATAGTTCCGCTGGTGGCCCGTTCCATTCCACAAGCAACCCTTATTCCCCTCGCGGTGCCAATGATGGTGCTGGCGACGACAATTTTGCTGCGCCGCGCCATGACCGATTGCGGCATGCCGCCACTCTGGCATTTGGCCCCGCGTTCCTTAAAATAGCGCCCCAAGAGCCGGTTCAAACGGCCGCCACCATCATTGGGAGCGCCGCCCATGCAGCTTGACGCCGAGCAGCTTCGCGCCTTCGACGAACAGGGTTACGTTTTCTTCCCGAATTGCTTCGCGGAAGAAGAGATCGCGCTGCTGCGGATCGAAGCCGAGAACATCCTCAAGCTCGACCGCCCCGAAGTCTGGCGCGAAAAAACCGGCGCGCCGCGCACCGCCTTCGCCGCGCACACGTTCAGCGACGTGTTTGGCTTGCTGGCGCGCCACCCGCGCCTGGTCGAACCGTTGCGCCAATTGTTCGGCGAGGACGTCTATGTCCACCAGTTCAAGCTCAACGCCAAAGCCGCCTTCGAAGGTGACGTCTGGCAATGGCATCAGGACTACGGCACCTGGCAGCGCGATGACGGCATGCCGGAAGCGCGTGCCATGAACATCGCCGTGTTTCTCGACGAGGTGATGCCGATCAATGGTCCGCTGCTGCTGATTCCGAAAAGCCACAAGCAGGGCGTCTTCGCTGCCGGCCATGACAAACAGACGACGTCCTACCCGCTGTGGACGCTCGACAAGGACACGGTGACGCGACTGGCCGGCGACGCCGCCGGCCCGGAAAGCGTCGGCATCGTCGCGCCGACAGGCAAGCCCGGCTCGGTGCTGATGTTCCACGGCAATCTGGTGCACGCCTCGCCGCCCAACATCACGCCATACCCGCGAAAGATCGTTTACCTGACGCTGTGCGCCTGCTCGAATCACATCACCAAGTTCACCCGGCCGGAATTCATCGCGCACCGCGACTTCACGCCGATCGCGCCGGTCGACGACGACTCATTGCTGGAATACGCACGGGCGCATCGCGTAGCCGCGGAATAAAATTTTAAGTATCGCGTGCACCGCAAACGACATATGCCGCGCCGCGTCATAAATTTGTAACGGCCGCGCGTTGTCGTTACGTCGGCGTCATTGATTTGCCGAACTTCTCTTGCTCTATCGTGCGCAAGGAGCGCACGAAGCGCTTCGGGGCATCTCGCGATGTACACGCTCTATTCGGATCAGCGGTCCGGCAATAGCTACAAGGTCCGCCTGGCGCTGGCCCGGCTCGGCATTCCGTTCAAGCTGGTGGACGTCGACATCCTTCAGGGCGCGAGCCGCACGCCGGAATTCCTCGCCAAGAATCCGAACGGCCAGATTCCGCTGCTCGAAGTCGCGCCCGACCGCTATCTCGCCGAATCGAACGCCATTCTCTGGTACGTCGCCGGCGGCACGACGCTGGCGCCGGAGGACCGCATCGACCGCGCCGAAGCCATGCAATGGATGTTCTTCGAGCAGCACAGCCTCGAGCCCAACATCGGCGCCGCCTATTTCTGGCTGACCCTGATCAAGGGCGGGCGCGAATTGCAGCAGCATGCGCTCGAGGACTGGATGGAAAACGGCTACCGCGCGCTCGGCGTCATGGAGATGCATCTCGCCGGCCGCCGCTTTTTCGCGGCCGACCGCTTCACCATCGCCGACATCGCGCTGTATGCCTACACTCACGTCGCGCACCGCTGCGACTTCGACCTTGCCCGCTTCCCCGCGGTGCGCGGCTGGCTGACGCGGATTGCGGCCGAGCCGGGCCATGTCGCCATGGATTGGCAGCCGGAAGCACTGACCGCCGCCGAATAGACGTCTTTTTTACCTTTCATTAACCATAAGCGTCACCAAAACGCCGCAGTTCCTAACGGCCTTTGCCGCAATGGCGCCGAAGACCTGCCCGTATCCGGCGGTATTTACGGAACCTGTGTCCGACCGATTTGTTGACAGGCCGATCATGCCGACGCCCTTGGAAGACACCGGTTTCACGCCTCCCGCAAGCCGCGGTCTCGGCCGCGAGCGCCGCACGACGGCGCTGGCCGAACTGGTGGCGATCGTCGGCCTCGTTGTCTCGACCATCGTCGTCGCCACCGTGGTTTCAGTCGGCATGGCGCGTGCCAATGTCGCGGGCGACGTCGTCGGCCACGAAGGCAGCGTGTTTGGCGTGGCCCTGGTGCTCGGCCTGTTGTTCCTCGCCATGGGCGGGCTGACCGTGTTCAGCCTGCCGAGCCACAAGCCGAAAAAGCACTAGCGCGCGATACGCCTTTCCAGGTTGACTTTCGCCCGCAGCAATAGCCCACTGGCGCCCGACCGCCGTGGGAGACGTTGCCCTTGCCCGAGTCGCGCGTGCCACCGCTGAGCGGCGTTTTTCCCATCGCGCCGACGCCCTTCACCGAAAACGGCGACCTCGACCTCGACGGCCAGCGCCGCGTGCTCGATTGCATGGTCGATCAAGGCGTCGACGGCATCTGCATTCTCGCCAATTACTCCGAGCAATTCCTGCTATCGGACGGCGAGCGCGACGTGCTGCTCGACTTGTGCCTCACCCACGTTGCCGGCCGCGTACCGGTGATTGTCACTTGCAGCCACTTCAGCACGCATATCGCCGCCGAGCGGGCGCGCAAGGCGCATAAGGCCGGCGCCGCCATGGTGATGCTGATGCCGCCGTACCACGGCGCGGGCTTGCGCGCCGACGACACCGGCAATCTCGAACACTTCGCGCGGGTCGCCGAAGCGGCGCCGATGCCGATCATGGTGCAGGACGCACCACTCAGCGGCGTGACGCTGACCGTGCCGTTTCTCGTCAAGCTCGCGCAAGCGGTGCCGCAGGTGAGCTACTTCAAGGTCGAGGTGCCCGGCGCGGCCGCCAAATTGCGCGCGCTGATCGAGCAGGGCGGCAAAGCGGTCGCCGGGCCGTTCGACGGCGAGGAATCGATCACGCTGATGGCCGATCTCGACGCCGGCGCCACCGGCACCATGCCGAGCGCGCTGCTGCCCGATCTGATCAAGCCGGTGCTGGCGCATCACGGCGCCGGCCGGCGCGCCGAAGCCACCGCGCACTACGCACGTATCCTGCCGTTGATCAATTACGAGAACCGGCAGTGCGGCTTGCGCGCCACCAAGACCGCGATGATGGAAGGCGGCGTCATCAAGTCGGATGCGGTACGCCACCCACTGGCGCCGCTGCATCCGGCGACGCGTGCCGGACTTCTCGAACTTGCGCGCGAGGTTGAGCCGCTGGTGCTGCACTGGGGCAAATAGGCGGAACTTCCGCGCCGCCGCGCCGTTGAAGCGCGACCGGATGGAGCGAGCATGCGATTGATCCTGGCGCTGGCTGCCGCACTGCTGGCGAATGCAGGCGTTCTTACGGCGTCGCAGGCTTTTCCTTCCTCCGCCGGCGAACTCAAAATTGTAACCGTGGCCGGCGGCATGGTGCATCCTTGGTCGCTCGCCTTCCTGCCCGGCGGCCGCATGCTGGTGACCGAACGGCCGGGCCGCATGCGTATCGTCACGCGCGACGGCAAATTGTCGCCGCCACTCGCCGGCTTGCCCGAGGTCTTCGCGCAAAGCCAGGCCGGCCTGATGGATGTGATCCTGGCGCGCGATTTCGTACAGAGCCGTACCGTTTATTTCTGCTACGCCGAGCACGCCGATGGTGGCGGCCGCATCGCCGTTGCACGCGCGCACCTCGACGACAGCGCCAGCGCGCCGCGTCTCAACGCGGTCACAACGATCTTCCGCCAGCAAGGACCCGCCTCGAGCGGCCTCAATATCGGCTGCCGCATGGTGCAGGCTGACGACGGCAATCTGTTCGTCACGCTCGGCGATCACTTCGCGCCGGCAAAGTTGGCGCAGGCGCTCGACAACCATATCGGCAAGATCGTGCGCATTACGTCCGAGGGTAAAGCGCCGCCGGACAATCCCTTCGTCGGCAAAAAAGATGCACTACCGGAAATCTGGGCCTATGGCCTGCGCAACGCCGAAGGCCTCGCCTTCAACCCCGCCGACGGCAAACTATGGGAGCAGGAGCATGGCCCAAAAGGCGGCGACGAGATCAACATCATCGAGAAGGGCAAGAATTACGGCTGGCCGGTGGTCAGCTATGGCGTCAACTACGACGGCTCGCCGGTCGGCGACGGCAAGCAGCACCGAGAGGGCATGGTCGATCCGGTCTGGCACTGGACGCCGTCGATCGCGCCCTCGGGCATGGCCTTCTACACCGGCGATGTCATCCCCGGCTGGAAAGGCAGTCTGATCAACGGCGCGCTCAAGTTCGAATTGCTGTCGCGCCTCACGCTTGACGGCGACAAGGCCGTGAAGGAAGAGCGCCTGTTGCAAGGCCTGCATGAGCGCATCCGCGACGTGCGGCAAGGCCCCGACGGCGCGCTCTATCTGCTCACCGACAATTCCGCCGGCCGCATCCTGCGCGTGATGCCGTCGAAATATTCTGACCACTGAACTGTTGTCACCACTTGTGAAACACAAAGAACGCCCCCGCCGCGATCAGCGTGAAGCCGAAGCCCTGGCTCCAAGTGATCGGCTCCTTGAGATAGACGAAGGAGAACACCGCGAAGATCACGAAGGTGATGACTTCCTGGATGGTCTTCAATTGCGCCGGGTTATAGACGGCGTTGCCGTAGCGATTGGCCGGCACCGCCAGGCAATATTCGACGAAGGCTAGACCCCAGCTCAGCAGGATAACATAAAACAGCGGCACCTCCTTGAAGCGCAGGTGCCAATACCAGGCGGTGGTCATGAAGACGTTGGAGCCGATCAACAGCAGAACCGGCAGCAGGTAGGGCGAAACGGCGGGCATGGAATCCTCGAGAATGGCAGCACGGTAAAAGCCCGCGCCGCAGCGATCCGTATGTCATCGCCGCGTCACAGGCTCGGGCTATCTATACAATGCTTCCGTCGCATGTTGAGTTCGCGTAATCCCCTTTTTCGCGGTCCCGTGACCCTGCTCCGGGACCGCATTTTTTTCGCGCCGAGTGATGGCGTCCCCGGCACTCAGCCGTAGCGCAGCTTGGCGGCGAGGATCGGCAGCATCAGCGCCAGCGTGACGAGGTCGGAGCCGATCAGCGGCCAGTCGCCGATGGCGAGGCCGTAAACCAGCCACAGCCCGACACCGGCGGTGAAGCCCGCCGTCGCCGCGAGCGACAGCGCCCGGGTCTCTCGCTCGCGGATCGCCTTGAGCGCTTGCGGCAGCCAGCACAGCGTGGTCAGCGTGGCGCCGGCTATGCCGATGACATCGATGATCGGAATGTTGGTCATGATACTCGTCATTGTGCCGATATTGGGCCTTGCCATAGAGCCGATTCGGTTCTGCAATGTGACACATGACGGATACTGCGCCCTCGCCCCGCCGCCTCGCCTGCGCGCGCTGCAGAAAGGAATTCGAATGCGGGCTTGCCGGCGACTGCTGGTGCGCCGCCGAGCCTTACCGGCTGCCGCTCACGCAGACCGGCGAAAGCGAGGATTGCCTTTGCCCCGACTGCCTGCGCCAAGCCGCAGCCGGACAGGGCGCGCGCTGATACGCGTCATCTTCCTGTCATCTGTTACCATCCCACTCGTTTGATTACTTCGAGAAGGGGCGACCACCATGACCAACAAGCACACCGATACCGCCGACGCTACGCCTGAATCCGGCATCATCTCGACCTATCACTTCGCGCCCGACGGCCGCGGCGAGCAGGTCGCGCCCGACGCGGTGGAACGGGCGATCGCCGAGCGCACCGGCTGGACCTGGGTCCATCTCTCGCTGGCCGACGCACGCTGCCGCGCCTGGATCGCGCAGAGCACGCACTTGTCCGAGCCCGCACGCGAAACGCTGCTCGATGCAGACGAGCATCTGCGGCTGGACGTATTCGGCGAGGAAATCGTCGGCGTCGTGCCCGACCTGCAGCAAGAACTCGCGCAGCACACCGACGCCATCATCCGGCTGCACTTCGTGATGACCGAGCGGCTATTGGTCAGCGCGCGCCGCACGCCGGTGCATGCGGTCGAGGTCAACCGCCGGACCATCGAGGCCGGCAAGCGTTTCCCGGCACCCGTATCGCTGCTCGATGCATTCATCGACCGGTTCGCCGACGCCATCGGCCATATGGTCGAGCGGCTCGGCAACGAGCTCGACAATATCGAGGACACGATCATGGTCGACGAACCATCCGACCACCGCCCGCGCATCGGTCAAGTGCGGCTGCAGGCCGTTCGCGTGCATCGGCACCTGGCGTTGTTACGCGGCATGTTCCACCGGCTGGAGCCGAGACTCGCGGCGCATCAACCGGCGGTCGCGCAGGCCATGCGTACGCTGGCGCAGAAGCTCGATTCCATCGATCAGGAAGTCGTCTCGGTGCAGGAGCGCGCGCGGCTCTTGGTGGATCAAATCGCCGCCAGAATGGCCGAGATCACCAACCGCCGGCTTTACACGCTGTCGGTTCTGACCGCCTGCTTGCTGCCGCCGACTTTGGTCACCGGCTTCTTCGGCATGAACACCAAGGATCTGCCTTGGCAGAACACCGACGGCGGCAGCTGGATGGCGTTCGCCGTGGCGGCGGTTGCCAGCGCCGTGAGCTATTTGGCATTGCGCCGGATGCGCGCATTCTGATGGGCAGCGTCCCGCCCTTGCGGCGCGTGGCGCAACACCCATAATGCCGCTCCCGCCAATTTGGATACCGCCATCATGATCCTCGAAATCGCGCAGATCGACGTCAAGCCCGGCATGGAGAACAACTTCGAGGCCGGCGTCAAAGCCGCCGCGCCGATCTTCAAGCGCGCCAAGGGCTGCAAATCGATGGCTTTGCGACGCTCGCATGAAATGCCGCAGCGCTACCGGCTGTTCATCCAATGGGACACGCTGGAGAATCACACCGTCGACTTCCGCGAGTCCGCCGATTTTCAGGAATGGCGCAAGCTGGTCGGCCATTGCTTCGCCGCGCCGCCGAACGTCGAGCACGTCGCCGAGGTGCTGCGCGGGTTCTAATCATGAAACGCAGCATCGAGCGCATCCTCACCACCCACACCGGCAGCCTGCCGCGCACCGCGAAAGTCGTCGAGCTACTGCTCGCCGAGGACAAAAATCCAGGCGCGCGCCGCGCCGAACTGCAAGTCGCCGTGCGCGAGGCCGTCGCGCATGTCGTGCGGAAGCAAATCGAATGCGGCCTCGACGTCATCAATGACGGCGAGCAGGGTCGCACCGACTACACCGTCCACGTGCTCAAGCGCCTGACCGGCTACGAAGGCGAGAGCGCGCCGCCGCTGGGCACCGGCGAGCCGGAATTCCCAGAACTCGCGGAAATTCTCAAGCACTTCGCCTCGCCATTCCAGCATCGACCCGCTTGCTCCGGCCCCGTCACCTGGAAGGACTGGGCGGCGGCCGAAGCCGACATCAAGCTCGCCAAGGACGCGCTCGCCGGCGCCAAAGACGACAAAAAGGCCGAAGACATTTTCATGACCTCGCCCTCGCCCGGGCAGATCGCGCGTTATCTGAAGAACCGCTATTACAAGAGCGACGAGGAGTATATCTACGCGCTCGCCGACGTGATGCGGCGCGAATACAGGGCGATCGTCGAGGCCGGTTTCATCCTGCAGCTCGACTGCCCGGACTTGGCCATGCTGCGCCACATGGTCTACCTCGATCTGCCGCTCGCCGATTACCGCAAGATCATCTCCGTCAACGTCGCCGCGCTCAATCATGCGGTGCGCGAGCTGCCGCCCGAACGCATGCGCATGCACGTGTGTTGGGGCTCGACGGTGGCGCCGCACCATACCGACGTCGAGTTCAAGGACATCGTCGACATCATCCTCACCGCGCGGCCGCAGGCGGTGTCGTTCCCGGCTGCCAACGGCCGGCATGAGCACGAGTGGAAAATCTGGCGCGCGGTCAAGCTGCCGCCCGGCAAGATCATCGTCCCCGGCGTGATCGATTCCACCGTCAATACCGTCGAGCATCCGGACCTTGTCGCCGACCGCATCGCCAATTTCGCCAGCGCCGTCGGCCGCGAGAACGTCATCGCCGGCGTTGATTGCGGCTTCGGCACCTTCGCCGGCCGCGTCCAGGTCGACAGCAAGATCGTGTGGATGAAGCTTGCGTCGCTGGCCGAGGGCGCGCGGCGGGCGAGCAAGCAACTCTGGGCGAAGGCGGCCTAGCGGACCTTACATCATCCGTTCGCGCAGATTTCCGAGTATCCACAGCGTGCCGCCCGCCATCAGCACGACCAGCAGGATCGTAAACGCGACCAGTTGCAGCCGGTCGAGGTTCGACCGGCGCCAGGTGAGGTGCAGGAAATAACGGAGGTGCACCGCCACCTGGGTGGCAGCAAGCGCGGCCGTCACCCACAACACCGCCGGTCGCGGCCAGTCGGTCCATACCACGCAGCCAAAGGCGGCCACGGTCAACACCGCAGCGATAGCCAGCCCCGCCAGATACGATTGCAGTTCACGTCGGTAATCGGCGTTCATCAGGCGAGCCCCTGCAGATAGACGAAGGTGAAAATCCCGACCCATACGACGTCGAGGAAATGCCAGAACAGGCTGAGGCGCAGAATGCGCGTTTTGACGTCGCCCGAGCGGCCGAACGTCAGCACCTGTACGATCATGGTGACGATCCACACGCAGCCGGCAGTGACATGTAGTCCATGTGTCGGCACCAGCACGAAGAAAGCCGACAAGAAGCCGCTGCGCGTCGGCGGCGCGCCCTTGGCGTACATCGCCATTAGGTCGCGCACCTCCAGTCCAAGGAACAGCACGCCCAACGCGAGCGTCACCGCAAGCCACAGCAGCAGCGAGCCCCGGCTACGGCCATAGGTCATGGCCAGCGTCGCCATGCCGATGGTGAAACTGCTGGCCAGCAGCACGCCGGTTTGGATCGCGACACTGCCAAGACCGAACACCTGTTTGGCGCCGGGTCCACCCGCGGTCGCGGACGTCATCGTGGCATAGACCGCAAACAGCAGCGCGAACAACACCAGGTCGCTCATCAGAAACACCCAGAAGCCGAACAGCTGTTCCTCCGCGGTGGTGTGGCTGCGCAGGGCGTCATGACCGGATTCATAAGCGCTCATGCCGCCCTCGCCTCCGCCAAGCCGCGATTGGCCGCCGTGGTTTCGTCATCGCGCGTCACCCGCGCCGTTCGCGCCACCATCTTCAGCCAGCGCTCTTCTCTTCGTTTCACCGCCGCGGCGGGGATGACGCGGATCGTGCGCCGTACGAAGCTGCGGGCAATGATCGCGCCGCACACCGCGAGGACGCCGGCGGCCGCCAGCCACCAGATGTGCCAGACCAGCGCAAAGGCCGCCGCCATGGCGGCGGCGCCGACCGACACGCCGGTCGCGCTGTTGCGCGGCATTTCGATGTCGGCATAGGCATCGGACGGGCAGTAAGCCTTGTCGCGGTCCTTCGCGAGGAAAAACGCGTCCCGTCCCCAGACCCTCGGCAGCACCGCGAAATTGTAGTCAGGCGGCGGACAGGACGTGGCCCATTCCAGTGTGCGCCCGTTCCAGGGATCGCCGGCGAATACGCGCGTTTGGCGGCGCCGGCGAACGCTTACCCAGAGCTGAACGACCAGAGCGGCAAACGCCGCGAGGATCAGCATCGCTCCCGACGCGGCGACCAGCGTGAACGGTAGGTAGATCAGCTCGAAGAACGCCGCCGTGCGGCGCGGCATGCCCAACAGCCCCAGCGCATAAAGTGGCATGAAGGCAAGGATGAAGCCCGCAACCCAGAGCGCGAAGGCGATACGTCCCCAACGTTCGTCGAGACGAAAGCCGAAGGCTTTTGGAAACCAGTAGTGATAGCCGGCGAGCATTCCGAACAGCGTGCCCGGGATGAGCATGTTGTGGAAATGCGCGACCAGAAACAGTGTGTTGTGCACTTGGTAGTCGATCGCCGGATTGGCCAGCAGGATGCCGGTCAGTCCGCCCACCGGAAACAACAGCATGAAGCCGAGCGCGTAGAGCATCGGCACCGAGAAGCGCACGCGTCCGCCATAGATTGTGAGAATCCAGTCATAGATCTTCACCCCGGTCGGAATGCCGATCAGCATTGTGGCGATGCCGAACGCGACGTTGATGCCGCCGCTCTGGCCCATGGTGAAGAAGTGGTGCAGCCAGACGGTGAAGGACAACAAGCCGATCGCCATCGTGGCGTAAACCAGCGAGCGATAGCCGTAGAGGTATTTGGAAGAGAAAGTCGCGATCACCTCCGAATACACGCCGAAAGCCGGCAGGATGAGGATGTAGACTTCGGGATGGCCGAACAGCCAGAAGAGGTTGATAAAGTTCATCATGTTGCCGCCGGCCGCATTGGTGAAGAAATGCATGCCGAGATAGCGGTCGGCCGCGAGCAGCAGCGTCGCCACCGTCAACGGCGGCATGGCAAAGATCATCAGAATGTTGGTGCATAGCGTCGTCCAGCAGAATAGCGGCATGCGCATCAGCGTCATGCCGGGCGCGCGCCGCAAATAAATGGTAACCGCGAAATTGATGCCCGTGAGGGTCGAGGCGATCGAGCTCAGCGTCACGGCCCATATCCAATAGTCGGGCCCGACGCCGGGGCTGAACGCAAGCTCTGTATAGGGCGGATAACCACTCCAGCCGCCGGTGGAAAATTTGCCGAGCACCAGCGACACCATCATCAGCGCGGCGCCGGCCGCGGTCAGCCCGAGGCTGATCGAGTTCATCACCGGGAACGACACGTCGCGAGCGCCGATCTGCAGCGGTACGATGAAATTGAACAGCCCGATCAGGAACGGCATTGCCATGAAGAAGATCATGATGGTGCCGTGTGTGGAGAACAGTTGCGCGAAATGCTCCGGCGGCAGAAAACCGGCGGAATCGAGCGCTATCGCCTGCTGCATGCGCATCATCACCGCCTCGATCACCGCACGCGCAAGCATGGCGAGAGACAGCGCGATATACATGATGCCGATCCGCTTGTGATCGACGCTGGTGATCCATTCGCGCCACAGGTAGCCCCAGGCGCCGTACCACGTGATCAGCGCCGGCACGCCGATCGCTGCGGCAACAACGATAGACGCCGCGGTCGCCGCAACACCGCTGTAGAACGGCAAGGCCTCGGCGGACAGCCGTCCAAAAACGAGATGCCACGCGTCGCTGCCGTGCATGGCCTAGTGTCCGCTTCCGGCGACGTGGCGGTACTTGCCTACGATGGCATCGAACAGATCCGGCGGAACGCCGGTAAAATAAAGCGCGCCTGGCGGCATCGCATCGCTGCCGAGCGCCGCCCGCGCCTGTGTCAGCGTGCTTTGCTGCGACAGCCGCCGGTACGCCGCGTCGTCGAGCAGCTTGCCGGCTGCGCGCACGCTCTGCACCCAAACAT
>DASUGZ010000076.1:0-8755 GCA_036273755.1 Pseudolabrys sp. | reverse complement strand
GCCATCTGGTCGCGCAGCGTCAGCCCGCGCACCGGCAAGTGGCGGCTCAGGACCGTCGCAGTCAACAAGCCGGTCACCGTCTGCGGCGTCGCGGTCGCGCCCGGCGATCTGGTGCTGGCCGACGAAACCGGCGTCTGCTTCGTCCCACGCGACCGCGCCGCCGATGTGCTGGCGCGCGTGCGCAAGATCGCCGAGAACGAAAAGCTGCGCACCGCCAAAATCGCAGCCGGCGTGCCGGTGAAGGATCTGCTGCCGGCGAAGAAGTGAGCGCCAATCCGGCGGCTCAGTTGCGCTTCATATAATTCCGCAAATAAGCGTCGTTATTGTCGGCCTTGCTTTTCGACTCGCCGCGGAACGGCCGGCCCGCCATCCTCGTTTCGAAGTCGAGGCCGTGGCTGCGGCAGTAGTAGCGGTGCTCGATGACCTTCTGCGAATCGCCTTCTTTTTTCGTGGTGATGACCTCGATGCCGATCGGCGCCATCTTCTGGCATTCGCCGCAGCGGACCAGTTCCGAGCGATAGACGCTGCGCGTCACGCCGGGTTCGCTCAACGCAATTTTTCCGATCAGCTCGCGCATCGTGTTCGCCTCTCCGGTGCCGGTCTGCGACAATGCGATTCAACAGCCGCCTTTGTACCGGACGGCCTTCAATTGTTCGTTTCCGCAATGAGGCGGTTTGTCTAAAATCTCCGCCGTTAACCGAAAATTCGCCTTGGCTTCGCCGAAGCCCGCTGCAATAAAATGCGTAAATTGTGAAGCTACCGCGATGACACGGAAAGATATGATCGATGCCGACCGTGCCCTCGCCAAGACACTTCGATTGCGTCGAATGATGCAGGGAATAATTCGGTAACTTGCTATGTGGGTCGATCAGAAGGCGCGAAAGGATAGCGACGGCAAGCGGTGGCACTTCTGCATTTGGTATGATTTGGCCTTGCTGGCTGCACCACCGCAACGGGTGTTCTTTTGGGACGATAAAAAGGAGAATTGCGGAGTCGTTTTCGTTTCACCGTCCGCCAGCTTTCCCCGACTGAAGCAATTGATCGATAAGCTCGCGGCGGACCCGGCACTGCGGGACAAACATCGCAAGGAACTGCGTTTTCCTCTGCAGCGGCACTACTCGGACTATGGAGCTTTCCCGGAAGAAAATTGACCCAGGAGCCGGGTAGGATCGGACGCGTCACTCGGCCTTGATGTCAAGCTTCTTCAGCATCGCCTGCCAATAGGGGATTTCCTTTTCGAGGCGGGCCTTGAAAGCGGCGGCGCCGAGCGTGCCATGCATGCCCTGCGTGGCGAAGCGTTCCTTCACGTCGGGCGATGCTATGACCTCAAACAGCGCCTTCTCCAATTTGTCGCGCACAGCCGCGGGCGTGCCGGCCGGCAGGAACACGCCGTACCAATTCTCCATCACCACATCGGGCAAGCCGAGTTCGGCCGTGGTCGGCACGTCGGGCAAAAGCGGCGAGCGCTCTTTGCCGTAGAGCGCGAGCGCCTTGACCTTGCCGGCCTTGACCAGCGGCAGCAGCACCGGGAAGTCCGCGTTGAGCATGTCGATCTGGCCGCCCATCAGGTCGCTGAGCGCGGGCGCCGCGCCGCGATAGGGCACGTGCGCGACCTTCAGGCCGGCATTGGCATTGAGCAACTCGCCGGCGATGTTCATGGTGGTGCCGGGTCCTGCCGAGCCATAGGCCATGGCCTGGCCGGCCTTCGCCTTGGCAATCAGCTCTTTCAGCGACGTGGCGCCGGACTTCGGGCCGATCACCAGCAGCGTCGGCACGGCGCCGACCAGCATCACCGGCTCGAAGCCCTTCACCGGATCGTAGCCGTGCGGCGGGCGCAGTGCTGGGCTGATCACCTGCGAGCCCAAGCTGGCGAGCAGAATGGTTTTGCCGTCGGGCGCGGCGCGCGCCACCGCCTCCGAGCCGATGGCGCCGCCGGCGCCGCCTTTATCCTCGACGATGACGTCGGCGCCGAGCAGCGGCGAGAGCCCGTGCGCCAGCACGCGGGCCCATTGATCGACCGGGCCGCCGGCGGCGAACGGCACGATGATCTTGACGGTATCGGCCCTGGCCGGCGCGCCCATGGCGACCGCCAGCGCCGCGGCGCAGAGCAAAGTCTTCAGATGTTTCATGATGGTTTCCCCCGCCTCACGCGCACGACCCAAGCGCCGCTCTGTCATGGCGGGGGAGTATAGGCCGACGGAAAACTTATGACAGCGGGGCGCGCGAGCCCGCGTCAGTAGTCGGTGCGATGCAGCGGACGACGCTCGCTGGCAGCCGACTCCTCGGCCGTTGCCGGGCGGTTAAATACGGATTTGCAGGCCGGGCTGAGCTGGCTCTTGTTGGTCGCGAGACAATGCGCCACGCGCGTCACATCGGGAAACGCGGCCTGGCACAATCGAAATGCGTCCGGCGTGCAAGCATCGGCATCCTGTTGGGTGTAAGCGAGCGCGGGCAACGGGGCGATGATCGCTGCGAACAGAGCGATCGCACATGGCTTGAGCATGGCGGCATACTCCTGGATCGCAGCATCAACCGCCGGTGCGCAAATTGGTTCCTGAAACCAGCCGGATAGACCGAGTCACCATGCTTAACCATAAGGAGCCCGTCTTGGCGAAAGCCTAGGCCGCGCTGCGCTCGGCCTGTTGGTTGGCCGGCAGCACGCACGTGACCGTGGTGCCTTTGCCGAGCGCCGAGTCGATCGTCACGGTGCCGCCGTGCAGTTCGACGAAGGAGCGCACCAGCGACAGGCCGAGGCCGCTGCCGCGGTGGTGCGAGCCCATCGAGTCGGTTTCGAACCAGTCGAACACCTTGTCCATCGCCTCCGGCGGAATGCCCGGTCCGTGGTCGGCGACCGAGAATACCACGGTGTCGGCGCGCCGCTCGGCCGCGAGCGTCACCGTCTCGCCCGGTGGCGAAAAGCCGACCGCGTTGGACAACAGATCGAATAGAATCTGCCGCAGCCGGCGCTGGTCGGCGGTGAATGAGCCGATGCCGGGCGCCGAACGAATGTCGAGCGTGATGCCGTCTTTCTTCAGCCGGTCCTGCACGCCCTCGGCAGCCTCTTCCATGCAGGCGCGAATGTTGACGTCGGTCAGGTTGAGGGCCATGGCACCGGCGTCGATGGTGGCGAGGTCGAGGATGTTGTTGATCAGCGCCAACAGCGCGTTGGTCGAGGCGGTGATGTAACCGAGGTATTCGCGCTGCTTGTCGTTGAGCGGGCCGAACGCAGCGTCGCCGAGGAAATGAGCGAAGCCGATGATGTTCGTGAGCGGCGAGCGCAGCTCGTAGGATACGTGGTGCACGAAGTCGATCTTGATGGCGTCGGCGGTCTGCAACGCTTCGTTCTTGTCGATGAGCGCGCGCTCGACGTTGACGCTGTCAGACACGTCGAGGAAGGTGACGAGCGTGGCGCCGTCGGGCAGCGGCATCGCCGTCATGTCGATCATCATGCCGTCGCGCCGCTCGATGCGCGCGGCGATCGGCTCGCGATCGTCGATCGCGGTCACGGTGGCGCGCAGGTTGCGCCACACGGCGCTGTCGTCATGCAGGGCTTGCGTCCAGGCGGTCACGGCCTCGATGTGCGGGTGCTCGTCGAGCGACTCGGGCGAAAGCCGCCACATGCGCTGGAACGCCGGATTGTGCAGCCGGACGCGGCCGTCCGAGCCGAACACTGCGACGGCTTCCGCCAGATGATCGAGCGTCTCGCGCTGCACCTTGATCAGCGCGTCGTAGCGCCGCCGCATGTCGAGGCGCTCTGTGACGTCGTCGTAGAGATACGTGACGCCGCCCTCGGGGTTGGGCGCGGTGACGACGCGCAGCGTGCGGCCGTCCGGAAGGTGCCACAGATGCTCCTGGGGTTCGACGGCGCGGTAGGCCTCGTGCAACTGCTGCTTCCACTGCCGGAAATCGGTCTCCTCGGGCAGCTTGCGCGCGGCGCGCAACGTCTCGAGCACGGCGGAATCGGTCGGTGTCTCATCGAGCACGGCCGGATCGAGGGCGAACAGCAGGCGGAAGGCGGAATTGTAGAAGGCGAGCTTGCGCCCGGCATCGAAGATGGCGACGCCGGTGGCGAGTTGGTCGAGCACGCGGCGGTGCGCCTCGCCGCTGCGCGCGAGTTCGGCACGCATCGCCTCGACCTCGGTGGCGTCGATCGCCATTCCGGCGGAACCCAAGCCCGCCGTCGCGTCGACGACGTCGAAGATGCGGCGCTCGCCGGCGGCGATGGCCGGCACGCGCGCCGAATGCGGGCCGCCGTCGGCGCGCCGCTGCGCAAAATCCTCGCGCACCGCGCGGTCGAGCAGTTCGAGCTCGCGCTTGACCGCGTCGGCCGGGTTCTCGGCGTCGACCGCGCGTGCGTAGGCGGCGTTGACGAAAACGAGCCGGCCGTTCTGATCGCGCGCCCAGACCGGGCTCGGCAGCGCGTCGAGCAGCGTTTTCATGGTCGCGACGTCGGCCGACAGACGGTCGTGGCGCGAGGCCAGATCCATCAGTTCGGATTCGATGCCGGAAACGTCGCGCAGCCGCAGTACGGCGCGGCCGGCGACAGCGCGGCCTTCCGCTTCGAGCGGCCGCCCGGCGCTGGTGGTCAGCGTCATGACGAAGCCGCGGCCTTCGTTGCGCAGAGCTTCGACCGCGCGCTCCATGCGCTGCGCCGCCGCCGCCTCGAGCCAACCGCCGAAGGCGAGCACGCGCTCCGGCAGCGGGCCCGGCGTTGCGATGCTCGTATCGCCGATGATTTCCGGCTCGTTGGCGCCCGCCGGCCAGGCCACCAGGATTTGCGGCTGCGACAGCAGCAGCACTTTGAAATGGTCGAGCTCGGCGCGCAGCAAGGCGGCCTCGTCGCGCGCAGCGGCGAGCGCGAGCGCGGCGGACCTGCGCGTGCGCAGCAGCACTACGATAGCCAGCACCGCAAGGCAGAGCAGACCGACTGTCACGGCGATGGCCGGGATTCCCTCATGGCTTATCGCCTCGACGTTGCCGATCATGTTTTCGATCAGACCGGCCTCGGCGCGCGCCGGCGCGGCGAGCGTGCTGCCAAGCGCCGCCGCGGCGAAACCGGCGAGGACGCCCAACCGCATCGGACGCGAACACAGCCTCTCGTTCGCCGTCCGGGTCGTCTCCGGCATTTCAGATCGGCCCCAGGAATGCGAGCGGCGGCCGCCGCGCCCTCGCGAATCAAGGGACTTTACCTCTGCGGGGACTCAGGCCGTAAGAGTCCAGATCGTGAACGTCGCCGGACGGCGTGCCGAGCCGAACTTATTTGAGCGCCGCCGCCAGCTCCGCCATGTCCTCGACGCTGATGTGGGCGAGCGCTGCGGAAAACGACCGCTCGGCCTCGACCAGCGCGGGCCTTACCACGGCATTGGCGAGCATCGATTGCGGCAGGGCAGGGTACCCGGAATCCTCTGCGGTATTCACCGAGCGCAGGATGTCTTCGACGCTGACGCTGCGTTGCGCGCGGGCGAGCTCGTAACCGCCGTGCGGTCCGCGCACGCCGCGCAGAATACCGTCGCGCACCAGCGCTTGCAGAACCGGTTCGAGGTGACGTGGCGGCAGCTTGTGACGTTGAGCCAGCGCCTTGGCCGAAACCGGCCGCCCGCGGGCGTTAATCGCCACGTCGATCACTGCGGCAATGGCGAGAATGCCCTTGCGGGACACCAGCGGCATGGATGGCACCGTGGAACTTGCCGGCGGGTCATAGGCTACGGGTGGAACCCCGTCCAGCCGAAATCAGGTCTTAAATGATTCAGCTGCCAGTTGAGCCAAAACCACCAGCACCACGGGCCGTTTTCTGCAGTTCCCCTATTTCTCGTAAGGAAATTCTTGCAAAGGTTGTGACAATCAGCTGAGCGATGCGCGTTCCGCGTGCGACGGTCACCTCGTCCTGGCCGAGGTTGACCAGCAGCACCTGGATCTCGCCGCGGTAGTCGGCGTCGATGGTGCCGGGGGCGTTGAGCACGGTGAGCCCGTGCTTGACGGCGAGGCCTGAGCGCGGCCGTACCTGCGCCTCGGTGCCCTCGGGCAGGGCGATGGCGATGCCGGTGGGGATGAGCGCACGCGCGCCAGGCGCAAGCGTGAGCGGCGCGTCGGCCGGCAGCGCCGCGATCAGGTCCATGCCCGCGGCATGCTCGGTCTGATACGCCGGCAGCGGCAGGTCCTTGCCGTGCGGCAGGCGTTGTACATGAACGACGTTGAAAGTTTCGCGCGCGAGCTTCCGTAGTGGAATGTTTGCCGTCGTCACAAATAGGCTCCTCGACGATTGAAGAGCTTAGCCCGCTGGGCTCTGATCTAGAACGTTCTGCGGCAAATGATCTGTGTGTAATTCTGGGGATTGAAGAGGACTATTTCGTGATTGTTTCGGCAATCCGCTCGATCAGCATCTTTGCCACATCGGCCTTCGATTGCGGCGGCCAGGGCTCGACGCCGCCGGCGGTGACAAGTTCGATGGTGTTGCTGTCGCCGCCCATGATGCCGGTCTGCGGCGACACGTCGTTGGCCAGAATCCAGTCGGCCCCTTTGCGCTTGAGCTTGTCCCTGGCATTGGCGGCGACATTCTCGGTTTCGGCGGCAAAGCCGATCACCAGGCGGGGCCGCTGCGTCTTGCGGTGAGCGACGGTGGAAAGAATGTCGGGGTTTTCTGTCAGCGACAGTTCCGGGGTCGTCTGGCCTGGCTTTTTCTTGATCTTCTGCTCGCCCGCATTGGCGACGCGCCAGTCGGCGACGGCCGCGGCAAAAATAGCAACGTCGGCGGGCAGGGCGCTTTCCACCGCCTTCAACATGTCGCGCGCGCTCTCGACATGGATGACGGAAACGCCCGCAGGATCGATCAGACTGACGGGTCCGCTCACCAGCGTCACCGCGGCGCCGGCGCGCGCCGCCGCAGCAGCGATCGCATGGCCCTGCTTGCCGGACGAGCGGTTGGCGATGTAGCGCACCGGGTCGATTGGCTCATGCGTCGGACCGGAGGTGACCAACACGCGCTTGCCGGCGAGCGATTGCGTCGCGCCGAGAAGAGTCTCGACCGCGGCTGCGATCTCCAGCGGCTCGGCCATGCGGCCAAAGCCGCGCTCGCCCGCTTCCGCCATTTCGCCTTCGTTGGGGCCGACGAGGGCAATGCCGTCGGCGACGAGTTGCTTGAGGTTGCGCTGCGTCGCTTTGTGCGCCCACATGTGCGGGTTCATTGCCGGCGCCAGCAGAACTGTCGTGCCGGCGGCGAGCAGCACCGCGGTGGCGAGATCGGAGGCCAGGCCACCCGCCATCTTGGCCATCAGATCGGCGGTTGCCGGCGCGACCACGATGAGATCGGCTTCGCGCGCGAGGCGAATATGACCGACGTCGAATTCGCTCGAAGCATCGAACAGGTCGGTGAACACGCGCTCGCCAAGAATGGCGCCGGCCGACAGCGGCGTGACGAAATGCTCGGCGGCTTTGGTGAGGATGCAGCGCACGGCGAGCCCGCGCTCCTTGAGGCGGCGGATGAGGTCGAGCGATTTGTAAGCGGCGATGCCGCCGCCGACGATCAGCAGCACGCGCTTGGCATCTGCGGGCGCGCTCACGGCGCGGCGTGGCGTGGCGCTTTTGCCGGGCGGCGTGAATGCCTCGAGGATTCCCTCGCCGGGCTCCTCGGCGGCGGCGCGCAAAATGGTGCGCACCTCGTCTTCGACCGAACGGCCGCTTTTGGCCGCGCGTAGCCGCAGCAGCTTTTTCAGGCGGTCGTCGAGCTGGCGGACGGTGAGGGAGGCCATCAGAACTCACATCAAACAAGGGCTTAGAGCCATTGATAGCATTGCTATCAATGCAATCAAAGGGTATGGGGATTATGTAGGTAACGTACTGTGAATTGGGGGTGCCAAATTACCTTCGTTCAAGCCGCCAAATGGCTGATTTCCGGTGCTGGCGGCCTTATTTTGGGAGGCTGGGAGCTTTGGGAGGCATTTTTCGCCCTGGGCGAAATTCTTGTGCGGCAAACGCACATTCCGCTTGCGACGCAGGGTTCACTTCCGGTGAATATGCGAAATGCATTTCCGGCGGGAAATATCCCGGAACCGGACAAGAAAACGGAGCCGCTTCTCCCGCTAAGGTTCGGCGGCTCCGTCGGTCCCGTTAAGGGACCTTTCGACCGGCACTGCGCTAACAGGGCCGGGAGCTGAAAAGGGGTCTGACGGCTAGACCCCAGTGCGCCGGTGCCCTTGAGGGCAAAGGCGGACGCGCCAACTAGGTACTCGATACAGGGGCTAGGGCACCGCAGGTGCTCTAGCCCCGCCGTCTCGCCCTAGTGGAATCGAACCTGACGAAAGCTGTGGTCATAGCCAAGCCAAAAACACTGTTGTCCACGCTATTTAGCTAAGTTGTGAACAGCGGTAATATTGAGGATAACGAGTATAAGTCCGGTCCCCCGCCGAGAAACCTATGAGCGAGAAATCGAATCAGTCCCGCGATGACGTGCTGCGGCGGATGTTGAAAACCCCGCCAGCGCCGCGCAAGCCGGGGCCAAAAGCATCCGATGACGAAGACCCAATGCCTACCGATGATCCTGAGGCCCTAATCGAGCGGGGCAAGCGGAATATTCAGAAAGACTAGGCATTAGGTGGGAATATCAAGCCACCCTCTTTCATTGAGGGTCACCGAAATTTCTTTGTCCCGAAAGTGCTGCATTAGCTTTGGGTGTGCTTCGAGAACAATCCCATCCCAATTACCCCTGATGCATCTTGAACAGATCTCAATGCCCCATTTGGAAATGTGCCGGCCATCATAA
>DASUGZ010000075.1:0-21355 GCA_036273755.1 Pseudolabrys sp. | reverse complement strand
CGCCCTTGGGGCGCGGAAAACCTTTTCGCCGCTGGCGCGTTGTCTGATGCCCGCGCCGGGTGTCAACCGGCCGCAACGGGGACGATGGACGCAGTTGATTTTGCCGGTTTCTGACTGCGGCACCAACGCATCGGTACGCGTTTCGTCTAACCTGTTCCCGGCGCGTGCGCCGAGCCGCAAGGCGGCCGGCTAGTCCTGTTTGGGGATATGCGCCGTCTCGATCAGCGCGGACCATTTGGCGATATCGGCCCTGAGGCGCGATTTCAGCTCGTCCGGCGTGCTGCCATGCATGACCATTCCCAGCCGCTGCCCGGTCGCCTGCACATCCGGCAACTGAAGTGCTTCGTTCACGGCCGCGCTGAGCTTCGTCACGATCGGCGCCGGCACGCCGGCAGGAGCCGCGATTCCGTTCCAGCTCGTCACGTCGAAGCCCGGCAGGCCGGTCTCGCCGACGGTCGGCACATCTTTCAGGAAAGGCACCCTGTTTTTGCCGGTGGTCGCGATGATGTCGATCTTGTCGGATGCCAGAAACGATTTCAGCGGTGCGTAGGAATCCATGTCGATGTCGACGTCGCCGCGCAACAACGCAGCGGCGGCGTCCGGCGAATTGCGGAACGGAACGGCCGTGATGTTAACGCCGGCGGTGACCTTCAAGAGCTCGACGGCAAGAAATTGAGTCGTGCCCGGGCTCAGGGTCGCGATGGTCAGCTTGCCGGGATTTTCTTTGGCGTAGGCAACAACATCCTTCATCGATTTGAACTTCGAGCCCTTCCTGGTCGCGACCAGAAAATCGAACGTCGCGAGCGCGGAAATTGGCGTGAAGTCCTTCGTGATGTCGTAGGGCAAGGATTTGAACAGAGCCGTGCTGATCGCATAGCTGTTGCCGATCAGGACAAGCGTGTAGCCGTCCGGCACCGCCGCCGCTGCGGCCTTGGCGGCTACGATGCCCGCGGCGCCGGGGCGGTTCTCGACGATGAAGGTCTGGCCGAGCTTGGCGCCGAGCTTTTCGGCCAAGATACGCATGCTGACGTCGCCGATGGTGCCGGCACCGTAGGCAATAATGATCTGCACCGGACGGTTTGGATAATCCGTCTGCGCCCGGGCCGTGGCCCCAATCTCAATCAACGCCAGGGTGAAGGCGACCGCCGCCATGGCCCATCGGCACGCGCCCGCGAGGCGGCGCTTGGGTTTTGCTTGCTGCATGGAGATCTCCCGGCCGATGCGCGGGCAAGCCTATCAATCCCGCGAAGCGCCTGTCGAGACGGCCATCGTCGCGCGACGCTCGGACCGCCCGTTTTCGCCTAGGGCTTCGTCGCCGCCGCGTCGAAGCGCGCGCGCGACTCCGCGATCGCCGGCCGGTTCTTGCGCGCCCACAGGCCGAGCCCGCTCACCGGCTCGAGCAGCGAACGACCGAGCCGCGTCAATTCGTATTCGACGCGCGGCGGATTGGTCGGCAGCACGGTGCGCGTGACCAGGCCGTCACGTTCGAGCGCGCGCAGCGTCAGCGTCAGCATGCGCTGCGAGATCGAGCCCAGCGCCTTGCGCAATTCGTTGAAGCGCTTGGCGCCGTCGCCGAGCGTCGACACCACCAGCACGGTCCATTTGTCGCCGACGCGGGCGAGCACCTCGCTCACCGCCCGGCAGTCCTCGGGCACATGCAGGTTACCTGGTGCAGGACGTGTGCCTTCTTGCGCCTTGCTCATGGTCATCTATGTAGCCTTGGTATTCATTTGTTACCGGAAAGTAGGGGTTCCCATGGCAAAACTCAAGCTCGGCATCGTCGTCGGTTCCGCCCGGCGCGACTCCATCAACCGCAAGCTGGCGCAAGCGCTCGCGCGGCTCGGTTCCGACAGCTTCGAGGCCAAGTTCATCCAGATCGACGACCTGCCGATCTACAATCAAGATAACGAGCAGCCCGTCCCGGCAACCGTTGCCCGCTTCAAGAGTGAAGTCGAGGGTTCGGACGCACTTCTCTTTGTTACCCCCGAGCACAGCCGCTCGATCCCCGCGGTGCTGAAGAACGCCGTCGATTGGGGCGCGCGGCCTTATGGCAAAAACTCGTGGACCGGCAAGCCGGCCGCCGTCACCGGCACCTCGGGCGGCGTCATTTCCACCGCCATCGCGCAGACACATCTGCGCAGCGTGCTCAACAGCGGCGTCGGCATGCACGTTCTGGGCGGCGAAGCCTATATCCAGTTCAGGCCCGAACTGATCGACGCCGCGGGCAACGTGACCGATGACAGTGCGCGCAAGTTCCTCAAAGGCTTCGTCGACAACTTCGCCACCTTCGCCGGCCGCTTTGCGGCATCGAGGACCGCCGCCGCGGCGTAAGCCAGCCAATCGCGTTCGTGCTAAGATACCGAGAAAGGCAAATACAGCCATGTCCATCCGACCCGTCAAACGCATCGTCCAGTCCAAGCCCACCATTGAGGGCGCCGGCGTCAAATTGCGGCGCGCCTTCGGCTTCGGCGAGACGGCCGAGACCGATCCGTTCCTGCTGCTCGACGATTTCCGCAACAATAATCCGCAGGACTATCTCGCCGGCTTCCCCTGGCATCCGCACCGCGGCATCGAAACCATCACCTATGTCCTCAACGGCACGGTCGACCACGGCGACAGTCTCGGCAATCGCGGCACGCTCGGCGCGGGCGACGTGCAGTGGATGACGGCGGGCCGCGGCATCATGCATCAGGAGATGCCGCAGGGTGACGCGCAAGGCCGCATGCACGGCTTCCAGCTCTGGGCCAACCTGCCCTCGTCGCTGAAGATGGTGGCGCCGCGCTATCAAGATGTGCCGGGCGCGGCGATCCCCGAGGTCACCGATGACGACGGCACGCGCGTGCGCGTGGTGTGCGGCGAATTCTGGGGCAAGAAAGGTCCCATCGAAGGCGTCGCCGCCGATCCGCGCTATCTCGATGTCTTTGTCCCGGCCGGCAAGCGCAAGACACTCAAAGTCGAGGTCGAGCGTCATGCTTTCGCCTACGTCTTTGAGGGCGACGGCAAGTTTGCTTATTCCTCGAAGCCGTTCGGCGTGCTGACCGAGAAGCAGGTCGGCGGCGAGGAAATCCTGTTCCGCGAGCCAGTCGGCGACCGTTCGCTGGTCGTTTTCGATCGCGGTGACGAGGTCACGGTGCAAGCCGGCGACAACGGCATCCGCTTCCTGCTGGTATCGGGCAAGCCGATCGAGGAGCCGGTCGCCTGGTACGGGCCCATTGTGATGAATACCCAAGCGGAATTGCAACAAGCCGTCAGCGAGTTGCGCGCCGGCACCTTCATCAAGAACTGAAGCGCCGCCTACGGCGCAAGGCGCTTGGCCTCGGCCATGGCGGCGTTGCGTTCGAAAGCGTCCCAGGTGCAGGTCTTGGCGGCCTCCTGCATCAGGATGACGGCCTCATCGCGCCGGCGGTGCATCAGGTCATATTCGGCGAGGAAAAACGCGGCCTCGCATTTGCGCCGTTCGGCGTCCTTGTTGACGGCCTGCATCTTAGCCGTCGCGCGCACTTCGTCCGGCGTCACCTCGCCGAGAAACAGACCGATCAGCGGCCATGGCCAGGCGTTGCGCTCCAACGCCTCGGCGCTGCGGCGCAATTCGGGCGTATCGTGCTCGCCCATGCGCGAGCGCGCGACGTAGCGCATGATCACCGAATAGAACATCGCCGGATTTTTCTGCACGGCGCTGCCGAAGCCCGCCGCGGCGGCGGCAAAATCGCCGGCAGCGAAAGCCGTGAATGCGCGCCCCTGCAGATAGATCGCGTTGTCCGGCTGGATCTTGAGCACGGCGTCGTATTCCTGGAGAGCGCGCGGCAGATCGCCCATCTCGTCCGCCGCCATCGCCCGCGCCGAATAAATAAGCGCGACGAGCTGCGGCAAGTCCGGCTTCACGGCGAGCGCCTTGTCGAAATCGGCGAAGGCCTTGTCGTAGTCATGTTGGGCGGCGTTGAGATTGCCGCGCGAGAGGTAAGCAAGGACGTCCTGCGGATCGAGGCGCAGCGCGGTGTCGAGATCGGCGCCGGCCCCGGCAAGATCGCCTTGGCTCTTGCGAAGTTCGCCGCGCCGGCGGAAGAAGACGGCCACCGTCGGCCTCAGGCGGATCGCCTCGTCGTAATCCTGACGCGCGCGGCCGAAATCCCGCATGTCCTGGTAGGCCTTGCCGCGGTCGAAGAAAATCCAGGCCTCCTGCGGGTCGAGCGCGGCCGCAAGATTGTAGTCGGCCATGGCGCGCGTGAAATCGTGCTTGCGCTGATAGGCGCCGGCGCGGTTGACGTAAGTGGCCACGTTTTTCGCATCGAATCCGATCGCGGCGGAATAGTCCGCGATCGCGTCGTCGTAGGCGCCAAGCCGGTAATGGGCGAGGCCGCGAATGCGCAGCGCCTTGGCGCGCACCGCCGCCGATTCTCTCACGTCGTCGATGATGACCGCGCAGCCCTTGATCCAGCCGTCCCAGTCGCCGGCGACGTCGCCGCAACCAGGAATGCCGGCGGCATTACTGGCGGCCGACGCAAGCGTCGCCGCCGCCAAGGCGGCCAGACAGAATGAGCGCAGTTGAGCCTTGATCCGCACGGTTTCGCCCCCGCCGGGATGCACACACGCTTTGTCGCGCCAACCCGCGCGCAGGTTCAAGCCGCTTGCCCGCCGGTATCGGTAGCGGGCGGTGCGGCGCGGCGCGGCGCCGTGCCCCGGCTTTATCTGCTTGCCTATGACTCCATGCCATTTTAAGGGCTGACATGCGCGGGACGATTCCCATCTCCGTCGAAAAATCCGGGCGCGCCGGCACGCGCTGGGACCTGCTGGCGATCGTCCTGATCTTCGGCCTGCTGGTCTTCTTTGCCGAGGCCAGCCGCCACCTGCTGCAGCCGCTCTCTGAATTGCAGGTGAGGCCGGTGTCGCTCGACCCGGCCAATCTGCCGGAATATGCCGCGCGCACCACGCTGCGCATGCTGCTGGCACTCGTACTCTCGCTGCTGTTCACCTTCAGCTATGCGACGCTCGCCGCCAAGAGCAGGCGCGCCGAAGTCCTGCTGGTACCGCTGCTCGATATCCTGCAATCGGTGCCAATCCTCGGCTTCATCTCGGTTACCGTTGTGTTTTTCATGTCGCTCGCGCCCGGCCGCGTGCTCGGCGCCGAGTTCGCCGCCATTTTCGCGATCTTCACCAGCCAGGCCTGGAATATGGCATTCAGCTTCTACCAGTCGCTGCGCACCGTGCCGGTGGAGTTGACCGAGGCCTCGCGAACCTTGCGGCTCTCGCCCTGGATGAACTTCTGGCGCGTCGAAGCGCCGTTCGCGATGCCGCAGCTGATCTGGAATATGATGATCTCGATGTCGGGAAGCTGGTTCTTCGTCGTCGCCTCGGAAGCGATCAGCGTCGGTAATACCAGCGTCACCCTGCCCGGCATCGGCTCCTATATCGCACTCGCCATCGAGCAGAAGAATCTGGCCGCGGTCGGTTGGGCGATCGGCACGATGCTGGTCGTGATCCTGCTCTACGACCAGGTCTTGTTCCGCCCGCTGGTCGCCTGGGCCGACCGCTTCCGCTTCGAGCAGCAGGCCGGCGCAATGCCGCCGCGCTCCTTTGTGCTCGACGTGCTGCGCCGCTCGCGCGTCATTGCCATCGTCAGCGCGCCATTGTCCGAACTGTGGCAGCGCACCTACCGGCCGATTTCGCCGGCGCGCGCCGCCCCGCGCGGCGCGTCGGCAAAAGCGGGCCGTTGGCGCGACTGGCTCTGGAGCGGCTGCATTGCGATCGCGACGTTCCTCGCACTCTGGCAGGTCGGCGAATTCGCCTTGCCCGGCCTGCCTGTATCCGAGATCGGCCTTGCCGCTTTTCTCGGCCTGCTCACGCTGTTGCGTGTCGTCGTGCTGATCGCCATCGCCAGCGTCATCTGGGTGCCGATCGGCGTCATGGTCGGCACCAGGCCGCGGCTGGCTCAACTGATTCAGCCGGTCGCGCAATTCCTCGCCGCGTTTCCGGCCAACGTGCTGTTCCCGGTGGTCGTCGTCGCCATCGTGTCGTTCCATCTCGACGCCGACATCTGGCTCAGCCCGCTGATGATCCTCGGCACGCAGTGGTACATCCTGTTCAATGTCGTCGCCGGCGCTGCCGCCATTCCCAACGAATTGCGCGACGTCGGCACCAACCTGCAATGCCGCGGCTGGCTGTGGTGGCGCAAGATCGCGCTGCCCGCGGTGTTCCCCTACTTCGTCACCGGCGCCATCACCGCCTCCGGCGGCTCGTGGAACGCCAGTATCGTCGCCGAGGTTGCCTCCTGGGGCGATACGCATTTACAGGCCAACGGTCTCGGCGCTTATATTGCGCGCGCGACGGAAGCCGGCGACATGCACCGCGTGGTGCTCGGCATTGCCGTGATGAGTTTGTACGTCGTGATCGTCAACCGCGCTTTCTGGCGGCCGCTGTACTGGTACGCCGAGCGCAAATATCGCCTGGGATGAATCTCATGAATGCGCCGCTGCTGGAGATCCATTCGGTCTATCAGGCTTTCCCCAAGCCGGACGGCGAGGACATGCTTGTCCTCGACGACATCAATCTCACGCTCGGCGACAGAGAGATCGTCGGCCTGCTTGGCCGCTCCGGTTCCGGCAAATCGACGCTGCTGCGCATCATCTCCGGGCTGGCGCATCCGCGTTCGGGCAGCGTCGACTATCTCGGCGACCCGGTGACCGGGCCGGCGCCGGGCATCGCCATGGTCTTCCAGACCTTCGCGCTGTTCCCCTGGCTGACGGTTTTGGAGAATGTCCAGCTTGGCTTGGAGGCGCTCGGCCTGCCTGAGGCGGAAACCCGCCAGCGCGCGCTCGCCGGCATCGATTTGATCGGGCTCGACGGCTACGAATCCGCCTATCCGCGCGAATTGTCGGGCGGCATGCGCCAGCGCGTCGGCTTTGCCCGCGCCCTTGTCGTCCACCCCAATATTCTCTTGATGGACGAGCCCTTTTCCGCGCTCGACGTGCTCACCGCCGAAACGCTACGCACCGATTTCCTCGATTTGTGGAACGACGGGCGGCTGCCGATCAAAGGCGTCATCCTGGTGACCCACAATATCGAGGAAGCGGTGCTGATGTGCGACCGCATCCTCGTCTTCTCGCGCAATCCCGGCCACATCGCCGAGGAGATCAAGGTCGACCTGCGCCACCCGCGCAACCGCCTCGATCCCGCCTTCCGCGACTTGGTCGAACGCATCTACGTGAGCATGACGGCGCGGCCGAGCGCGGCGCCTTCGCCGGCGCGTATTCAGGGCAGCGGCATCGACATCGTCATCCCGCGCGTCTCCGCCAACACCTTGGCCGGCCTCATCGAGGCGGTCGCCGGCGCTCCCTACAGCGGCAAGGCCGACCTGCCGGTGATCGCAAGCTCATTGCAGATGGAGGTCGACGATCTCTTCCCCATCGCCGAGGCGCTGCAATTGCTGCGCTTCGCCGAGATCGAAGGCGGCGACATCCGCCTGACAGAACCCGGCAAGGCCTTCGCCGAAGCCGGCATCGACGACCGCAAGAAGATGTTCGAGCGGCATCTCATGGAGAACGTGCCGCTCGCCGCGCATATCCGCCGCGTGCTGCAGGACCGCGCCAATCACGTCGCGCCCAAGAGCCGCTTCCTCGATGAGCTCGAAGACCACATGACCGGCGAAAGCGCCGAGCGCACGCTGCGCGCCGTGATCGCCTGGGCCCGCTTCGCCGAAGCCTTCGCCTATGACGACCGCTCCGAGACGCTCAGCCTGGAAAACCCGACCTAATCGGCGATCGTCTCGTTCGGCAATTGGTGCTCGTGCCAAACGGCGTTGAGAATGCCGCAACCGCAGGCAAAACCGAGCCCGAGCACCCAGGTGAAGTACCACATTGATCTTGCTCCTCAGTAGAGATGGGCGGAATTGCCTTCGACGTGCTCGGCGGTGACAGGCCCCTTGAGCACGCGATAGACGAAGCCGGTGTAGGCGATCACGATCGGCAACAGCACCAGCGTCACCAAGAGCATCACGAACAGCGTCATCTGGCTGGAGGTCGCGTCCCACACCGTGAGCGAAGCCTGCGGCATGATGTCGGACGGCATCATGAACGGAAACATGCTCACGCCTGCGGTGGCGATCACGCCGACAATTCCGACCGCGCTGGCGATAAAGGCAAGGCCCGCTTTGCGCGCCGCCGTCAGCGCGATGACCAAAAGCGGCCCGGCAAAGCCGAGCGCCGGCGCCAGCAGCATCCACCGGTGGGTCGAATAGTTGGCGAGCCACTGGCCGGTGGCCTGCGTCACCGTCTTCATCAGTGGATTCGACGGACCATCGGCAACGACCGTTCCGGTGATGGCATAGCCCTTGATGCCGTAAGCGACCCACACGCCGGCGAGCGCGAACAGGATGATGAGGACCAGCGCGCCGATGCGGGCATAGCCGCGCGCCCGCTCCTTGACCGGACCGTCCGCCTTCAGCGCCAGATAGACGGCGCCGTGGGTGGTGAGCATCGCCAGCGACACCAGCCCGCACATCAGGCCGAACGGGTTGAGCAGTTCGAACAGCCCGCTGCCCTCGTAGACCACGCGCAAATCGCTATCGATGCGGAATGGTACACCTTGCAAGAGATTGCCGAAGGCGACGCCGAACACCAGCGCCGGGACGAAGCCGGCGTTGAACAGGGCGTAGTCCCAGAACGTGCGCCAGCGGCTGTCCGCGAACTTGTTACGAAAGTCGAAGCCGACCGGCCGCAGGATCAGCGATGCCAGCACCAGAAACATGGCGATATAGAAGCCGGAGAACGAGGTGGCGTAGAGCGGCGGAAAGGCGGCAAATGCCGCGCCGCCGCCGAGGATCAGCCAGACCTGGTTGCCTTCCCACACAGGACCGATGGTGTTGATGGCAATGCGCCGCTCGGTGTCGGTCTTGGCAAGGAACGGCAGCAGCGCGACGACGCCGAGGTCGAAGCCGTCCATGATGGCGAAGCCGATCAGAAGCACGCCAAGAAACAGCCACCAGATAACGCGCAGGGTTTCGTAATCGAGAGGGATGGGCATGGGCTGCGCTCCTTTACGATACCGGCTTTGCCGAAAGCTTCGGCGCGGCCTCGTGGCCAAGCGCCTCGACGGGGCCCATGCGCACGTATTTGCGCATCAGGATGACGTCGATGACGAGCAGCGCCGAGTAGAACAGGACGAAGCCGCACAAAGTGAATAAGACCTGCCCCGCCGAGACCGACGACGCGGCGAGGAACGTCGGCAGCACGCTGTCGATCGCCCAAGGCTGGCGGCCGTATTCGGCGACGAACCAGCCGAGCTCGATCGCGACCCATGGCAGCGGCAGCGACCACATGAACGCCTTGAGCAGCCAGGTGCGCGAAAAGTCGAGCCGCAAGGTGAAGTAGAACGCGGTGACGAACAGCGCGATCAGGTAAAACCCGACTGTCACCATCACGCGGAACGCCCAGAACAGCGGCACCACGCCGGGCACGGTGTCCGCCGCCGCCTTGGCGATCGTGGCGTCATCGGCTTTGCGCGGGTCGGCGATGTAGCGCTTGAGCAAGAGCGCATGGCCAAGGTCGCGCACGTGGTTCGCGAGATCGCTTTTCGCCTTCGGGTCCTGGCGGTTGAGCTTCAGCCGCTCGATGGCGTCATAGGCGATGAGGCCATTCTTGATACGCGCTTTGGCCCTGTCGACGAGTTCGTCGATGCCCGGCATCGGGGTGTCCAGCGAGCGCGTGGCGATGAGCCCCAGCACCCACGGCACCTTGATTTCCAAGCGGTTCTGCTGGGTCTTGGCGTCGGGAATGCCGAACACCATGAACGGCGCCGGCGCCGGCTCCGTCTTCCACATCGCCTCCATGGCGGCGATTTTCATCTTCTGGTTCTCTGTGATGGTGTATCCGCTCTCGTCGCCGAGCACGACCACCGACAAAGCCGACGCGAGCCCGAAGCCGGTGGCGACGATGATCGAGCGCTTGGCGAATGCCTGGTGGCGGTTGTTGAGCAGATAATAAGCGCTAATCGCCAGCATGAAGACCGCGCCGGCGACGTAGCCCGCCGATACCGTGTGCACGAACTTCGACTGCGCCGTCGGATTGAACAGGACGTCGTAGAACGAAGTCAGCTCCATGCGCATGGTGTCGGGGTTGAACGTCGCGCCGACCGGGTTCTGCATCCAGCCGTTGGCGACGAGGATCCACAGCCCCGACAGGCTTGAGCCGATGGCGACCAGCCAGGTCACCGCGAGGTGGCCGAGCTTGCTCATCTTGTCCCAGCCGAAGAAGAACAGGCCGACGAAGGTCGATTCGAGGAAGAAGGCCATCAGGCCTTCGATGGCGAGCGGTGCGCCGAAAATGTCGCCGACGTAATGCGAGTAATAGGCCCAGTTCATGCCGAACTGGAATTCCATGGTGATGCCGGTGGCGACCCCCATGGCGAAGTTGATGCCGAACAGCTTGCCCCAGAAGCGCGTCATGTCGCGCCAGATTTCGCGGCCGGTCATCACATAGGCGCTCTCCATGATGGCGAGCAGAAACGACAGGCCGAGGGTGAGCGGCACGAACAGGAAGTGGTAGAGCGCGGTCATGGCGAATTGCAGCCGCGCCAGGATTACCGGATCGAAGTGCTCCATGATCTCGTCCTTTCCTTCACGGGCGCGCGGCGGGGCCGAGCAAGCGGCCGACCGCGGCCGCGTCGATCGACGGACGCTGGTCGGTGTAATGGGCGTAGACCGCCATGCCGACGACGGCGACGAGCTTGATCGCCAGCACGGTCACGATGGCGCGCGCCAGCAGACTGCGCGGACGAAACGCCGCGCCGATAAAGGCCGCGAGCGACGACAGCAGCGGCGACGCAAACCGATGGCGTTCAGCGCTCATGTCATGGTCTCCTGCGCCAACCATACTCCAATGCGCCGTAGGTTACGCGCCGCCAGCCGCCTGTTCCAGCGCCCGCTTCACGGCCGCGGCAATGGCCGGCGCCGAAGGCGTATCGGAATGCACGCAAATCGTCTGGGCCCTGACGGGAATGTCGCGCCCGGCGGTCGTCGCCACGACCCCCTCGCGGATCGCGCGCAGCACGCGCACTGCGGCTTTATCGGGATCGACCGCGTCATGGACCCGGCTCAGAATCAGATTGCCGTCCGGGTCGTATTGCAGGTCGGCGTAGAATTCGCCGACCATCGTGACGCCCTTCTCTTTATATGCGGACTCGTGCGCGGTAAACGCCATGCCCAGCACCGGCACCGCGAACGGCCGTACCGCGTCGGCAATCGCAGACGCGATCTTCTCGTCGCGCGCGGCCATCCCGTAGAGCGCGCCGTGCGGCTTGACGTGGTTGAGCGCCATGCCCTCGGCGTCGAGAAACGCCTTCAGGGCGCCGGTCTGGTAGGTGACGAAATCGGTCACCTCGGCCGGCGAAACCGCCATGGCGCGGCGGCCGAAGCCCTGCATGTCCGGCAGCGATGGATGCGCGCCGACCTTGACGCCGTATTGCTTCGCCAGACGCACCGTCGCGCGCATGATCGAGGGATCGGAGGCGTGAAACCCGCAGGCGACGTTGGCGAGATCGATGTGCGGCATCAGCGCCGCGTCGTCGCCCATGCGATAGAGGCCGAAGCCCTCGCCCATGTCGCAGTTGATCGTGACCGGCATTGTCCTTGTCCTCCACCCAAGCCGCGAGTGCGCGATTCTAGCATTTGCAATTTCCGCTCGGCAGGCCGGTTTTCACTGTGCTACCTTTTGGCGGGGCGGCAGACCACTCGTTGAACAATTCAACAGGGATCTGATTCCATGGGCCCAAATCTAAAGCGCATTAGCTTTAACGCCTTGCTCGCAGCCGCAGTCTCTATGTTCGCCGTGGCGGTTAAAGCCGCCGACATTAAGGTCATGTGTGACAGTCCGCTGCAACCTGCGTTGACAAAAGTCGTCGATATTTATCGCCAGCAGACACACAATCGGGTCAGCCTGGTGTTCGACCCGTCGCCCGCCGTGAAGAAGAGGATTGAAGACGGCGAAGCGGCCGACGTTGTTATCGTTCAACCGGATTTTGCCGAGGCGCTCACGAAGTCAGGCAAGGTAAGCGCCGGCGACAGACCGATTATCGGTCATGTTGGCGTCGGTCTCGGTAACCGCAAAGACAGCCCGGCGTATGACATTTCGACTGTCGAAAAACTTAAGAGCACTTTGCTGGGCGCGGACCTTCTTGTTTTCAACAGTGTTAAATCGGGAGAGGCCTTCGCAAGGGTGCTTGAGCGGCTGGGAATCGCCGAAACGCTCAAGCCCAAGATTGTCCGCACGACACCCCTTGGGATTTTCGAACCTGTGTTGAAGGGCAAAGGCAACGATATGGCGGCGGGTACGATACCGCTTATTGCCACGACGCCCGGCATAAAGCTCCTTGGCCCGCTGCCCGGTGACCTCCAGAGTTCTCTCACCTACACCGCCGTGCGCATGGCGAACACCTCACAACGCGATACGGCCGAAGGATTCATCAAGTTCTTGGTGTCACCGAAGGCAAGGGAGGCTTTCGCGGCAAACGGCGCCAAGTGAATTGCCGGCTACCGAATGTCAAATCCGCTTCCACTGGTGTAGTCTGCGCGCGTTTTCAGCGGGAGTGGCGCATGCTCGATGCTCCGAAAAAAGAAAAGGCCAATCGCGGCGCGGCTGGCGGCCCGCCGCGCGATTTCCAGGAGCATTTGCGCCGGCTCGAGGAGCGCGGCCTCGTCACCCGCGTCGATCGGCCGATCGATAAAGACCGCGAACTGCACCCGTTGGTGCGCTGGCAATTCCAGGGCGGGCTTCACGAAGAGCAGCGCCGCGCTTTTCTCTTTACCAATGTCACTGACGGCGCCGGGCGCAAATACGACATCCCGGTCGCGGTCGGCGCGCTGGCCGCTTCGCCCGAGATTTATGCCGTCGGCATGGGCCGGCCGGTCGGCGAGATCGGCGAAGCGTGGAATGACGCCGTCGCTCATCCCATCCCGCCGCAGATTGTGACGTCCGGCGCGTGCCAGGAGGTCGTTATCAAAGGCGCCGATCTGACCAAGCCCGGCGGCGGACTTGCCGCCCTGCCCGTTCCCATCTCGACGCCTGGCTTCGACTCAGCGCCCTATCTCACCGCCACGCTCTGCATCACCCGCGATCCGGAAACCGGGGTGCAGAACATGGGCACCTATCGCGGCGCGTTGAAAGCGCAGGACCGGCTCGGCGTGCGCATGTCGTCGCGCCCCGGCGGCGCCGGCGGCTATCTGCACTGGCGCAAATATCAGAAGCTGAAGCAGCCGATGCCCTGCGCCATCGTCATCGGCTGCGCGCCGACAGTGCTGTTCACCGGGCCGCAGAAGCTGCCCATCGACCAAGACGAGATGGCGGTCGCCGGCGGCTTGGCCGGCGCGCCCGTGCGCATCGTCAAGGCGGCGAGCATCGATCTGTATGTGCCGGCCGACGCCGAAATCGTCATCGAAGGGCTGATCGACCCCGAGCTGCTCGAGCCGGAAGGCCCGTTCGGCGAAAGCCACGGCCATGTCGCGCTCGAGGACTTCAACATGTCGATGCAGGTGACCGCGATCACTCACAAGAAGAAGCCGGTGTTCGTCTCGATCATCAGCCAGGTGACGCCGAGCGAATCGAGCGTGATGAAGAAGGTCGCCTTCGAGCCGATGTTTCTGACGCACCTGCGCACCACCATCGGCATCCGCGGCCTCAAAGGGCTGAGGATGCACGAGCCGTTCACGAACTTGCGCAAGGTGATCTTCCTGCAATTCGCCCGCGGCACGGCGCGCACCGAAGTCTGGCGCGGCCTCCAGGCGGCTTCGACGCTGCGCGCCGACTGCGGCAAAATCTGCATCGCGGTGAGCGAGGACATCGACCCCGACAACACCGACGCCATCTTCTGGTCGCTCGCCTACCGTTCCGACCCGGGCGAGGACGTGCGCATCGAACCTTATCGCTCCGCCGGTCATGGGCCGAAATCCGGCGCGCGCGAAGACTCGACCATCCTGATCGACGCCACGCTCAAGCACGACATGCCGCCGCTCGCTTTGCCCTCCCGCGAATTCATGGAGCACGCGCGCAAGCTCTGGGACGAGCTCGGCCTGCCCGCGATCACGCCGCAGGCGCCGTGGCACGGTTATTCGCTCGGCGACTGGGATGAGCGCTTCGACGTCTATGCGCGGAGCGCCATCGATGGCCAGTGGGCAACAAGCGGTACGGAAACCCTCAAGCGCCGGCGCGGCGGCATCATCCCGGAAACGCCGACGCGCAATGTCGAAACGCCCAATGAGACGCCCAAGAAAACGCCCAACAAGAAATAACCGCATGCTCCGCTTGACCGCCCTCCTCGCCGCTATCGCTATGCTTGCGCAGCCTGCGCGCGCCGACGACTATCCGTCGCGGCCGATCCGCCTCATCGTCGGCTTCGCCGCCGGATCCAGCGGCGATGTCATTGCCCGCATCGTCGCGCACAAGATGAGCGAGACGCTCAAGCAGAACGTCGTCGTCGAGGACAAGCCGGGCGCCTCGAGCATGGTGGCGACCGACTACGTCGCGCGCAGCGCCAAAGACGGCTACACGCTGATGTTCGCGACCATCGCCACCGCCATCAACATGACGATGATGGCCGGCAAGGCGCCGAACGTCGAACGCGACATGACGCCGATCGCGCTGATCGGCGCGATTCCCAACATCCTGGTGGTCAACCCAAAGCTCGGCGTTGCCGACGTCAAAGGCCTGATCGCGCTCGCCAAGCAGAAACCGGACGAGTTGCTCTACGGCGCCTCCGGCCTCGGCAGCGGGCCGCATCTCGCGACCGAATTGTTCAAGCAGATGGCGCAAGTGAAGATGACCGGCGTGCTCTATCCCGGCAGCGGCCAGACCGCGGTCGATCTCATTGCCGGGCGCATCCAGGTGATGTTCGCGCCGGCGCCGACCGTGCTCGGCTTGATCAAGGACGGCCGCGTCAAGGCATTGGCGACGACAGACGCCAAGCGTTCGAGCGTCGCGCCCGATCTGCCGACGATTGCCGAAGCGGCGCTGCCCGGCTACGCCGCAAGTCTCTGGTTCGGCATTCTCGGCCCCGCGGGCCTGCCGCAGCCGGTCGTCGACGCCTTGTCCAGGGCAACGAACGACGCCTTGAAGGACCCCGTCGTGCGCAAGGAACTGCAGAACCAGGGCCTCAATCCGGCGGGCGGCACCCCGGCCGACTTTGCCGGCTTCATCCACAGCGAGACCGAGCGCTGGGCCAAGGTCATCGGCTCGATGGACGCGGCGAAACAGCCCGCCGGCGCGGCAAAGCCCTAACGCGACGCCAACAGGCCGTCGATCACGGCGAGCAGCTTGGGCGCGCCGGCTTCAAGCGAAAACTTTTTCATGAAGGCGCGATAGCCGTTCTCCGACAAGCGTCGCCACAGGTCGTCGTCGGTAGAAAGCCGCAGGATCTCATCCGCGAAGTCTCGCGGCGTATCCGCCACAAGAATGGTTTCGCCATGCTTGAGCCCCGTGCCTTCCGCCGCGATCGAGCTTGCCACCACCGGCACGCCGTAGCTTAAACTGCTGACGATCTTACCCTTGATCCCCGCGCCGTAACGCAGCGGCGCGACGCTCAGCCGGCACGCATCAAAGAGCGGCCCCAGCGCTTCGACATACCCGCGCACCTCGATTGAACCGGAGGCAAGCTGCGCGATACTCTGCGGCATCTCTGAGCCGCCGACAATAAAGCGGCCGGCAAAACCCTTCGCACGCAGCAGCGGCCATATCTCGCGCGCAAACCAGTGCACGGCATCACCGTTCGGCGGGTGCTCGAAGCCGCCGATGAACACGATATCGCGCCGGCTCGCGAGATCCGGTGCGGCGGCAGGCCGCCGCGGCGCCTCGCGCAGGATCGGAATCTGATGGACTGCAGCGGCGGGCACCAGCTCGCGCAGCAAGCCGCGCTCGTACTCGCTCACCACGATGGTCGCGTCCGCCCGCGTCACCAGATCAAGCTCGAGCGCGCGCATGGCCGCCGCCTCGGCGGCTTGCTCCTTGTCGCCGCTCAATTTGGCTTCGCGCTCCAGACGCAAAAAATGCAGATCGACCGCGTGGAACAGAATCTTCGCCCTGGGCGCGGCGGCGCGCACAAGATCGAACAGGCGCAGCGCAATCGGCGCGCGATAGAGCAGCACAAGATCGGCGCGCGCAGCCTCGCGCACGACCGTCTTCCGAGCCCTTCTCTCCAGCATCGGAAAACCAAGACGCCAGAGCCCGCGACGGGCGGCCAGCCAGCGGCTGAGACGCATGTGCGCACCGCTGAAAGGCCTCGCAATGGTCCGAATACCGAGTTGCTTGATCGCACGCGTGTAGCGCCCGGCGGACGTAAGATCGAACGGCACAAACGTCACGTCGAAGCCGGCGGACGACAAAATCTGCAGGTACGAAAACGTGCTGGCCGAACCGCTGTCCCGATCGGGTGCCGGCGTACGATGGTCGACGACAAGAATTCGGCCGCGCATCTTTACAGACGATCGATGCGGAACACCGCGCGCTTGCCGGCCGAACACAGCGCCTCGGGCGCCTCCTTGCCGAGCACCACGAGGTCCCACGCTACATCGGCGGCGAGCCGCGGCAGCACCGCGGCGGCGATGCGCGGCGGCAATTGCGCCATGACGTCCGCGGCGTCGCCGGCAATATCGGAATCGTAGATCGACAACGCGTGGCCGCGATCGAGCAGCATTTCGGCGAGCCGCACGAAGGGACTGGCGCGCAGATCGTCGGTGCCGTTCTTGAAGCTCAGCCCGACCAGCAGCACGCGCCCCGGCGGGCGGACGCGCTTCTCGATCTCGGCGATCAGAAAGTCCGTGTGTCGCGCGTTGCTGTCGAGGATGCGCTCAATGATCGGCGCCGCGACATCGGCCTCGCGCATGCCCTCCGCCAGAGCGCGAACATCTTTCGGCAAGCACGGACCGCCGAAAGCGCCACCCGGCCTGAGATAAGACGCCGACAGGTTCAATTTGCCGTCGGCGCGGAAGCAATCGAACACGTCGCCCGGCGATATTCCGGACTGCACGGCGAAGCGCCCGATCTCGTTGGCGAACGAGACCTTGAGCGCATGGAATGTGTTGTCGGCGAGCTTGGTCAACTCGGCCACCTCGAACGACGTCGCAAAGACCGGCGCTTCGATGCCGTTGAGTATTTCGCGCAACAGCCGCGCACTGCCCGGCGTCCGCTCGCCGATCACGACGCGCGATGGCGCCGCGGCGTCGGCGAGCGCGTTGCCCTCGCGCGTGAAGGTCGGATGATAGACCGCCTCGTAGCGGGCACCGGGCGGTTCTCCCGCCGCGGCCGCAATCGCCGGCAGCACGATCTTGGCCATGGCGCCCGGCAGCGTCGTGCTGCGAAACACCATGAGCAGCGGCGCGAGCGAGGCCGGGCGTTTGCGAGCCGCGCGGCCGAGCTCGCCGGCAACGCGCGTAACGTCGGTGAGATCGAGCGTGCCGTCGTCGCGCCCGCGCGTGCCTACACAAACAATGGCGATGTCGACCTGCGCCGCATCGTCCGGATCCGCGGTCACCACAAGGCGGCCCGCGGCGTGACCCGCGGCGACCAATTCGGCGACGCCCGGCTCGTGAATGGGCGAAAGGCCGCGCCCGACGTAATCCTGTACCGCTTGGTTGGTGTCGAGCCCGATGACGCTGTGGCCGTCACGCAGCAAGTCGGCCGCCGTCACGATCCCCACGTGACCGAGGCCGATAACAATCGCTCTCATCCCACACCCCAAACTCCCTTGGCCGACCCGCTATCGCCATACCACAAGGAGTTTGGACGCGCGAAATTACGCGATTTTTACGCGCATGTCCGCGTCCACAAGGGAATTGCCGTGCTCAATCCGGCCGGAACATTTTGTCCAGCACCGAGCGCAGCGAATTGTCGACCGGTTTGGGAACGGCCTCGGTCTTCTCCCCCGGCGCCTCGGGCGCCTCCGCCGTCTGCTCCGGCTGTGCCGCCGCGGCATGGCGATGCCGATGGCTTCGCGCGTGATGGCGATGCGGTTTCACGGCCGGATGCTCGGCTGGTTCCGGCGCGACCGGCTCGGCCTGCGCCGCAGCCGGCTCAACCGCCGCGACAGCGGCGTCGCGCGCGCTCTGCTCGGCCTCGCTCCAGCGCGCTGGCGGTAAAGCGGGCGGCGCCATCGCCCAGGAGGCGAACGCCGCCGGCAACGGCGCATCGCCGGCTTCCCGCGAGCCCGGGACGACGCCGTTTGCCGCCTCGCGCAGCGGTTCGTCATGCGTCTGCACCGCCGGCAGAGACGCGCCGTCTTTGTCAATTCGTTCCTGCGATTTGTAGCTGACGGTCTGCACGGATTTCGCCGGCAAGGTCGTGGCAAGCGGCGCGCGATCCTGGCGTTGGGGGTTGTGCAGCATGAAGGCGACCACCGCTGCGAGGCCGACGCCGACGCCCGTCACCGCGGCGCAGCGCACGGCGATCGCCAGCGCCCTCGCCCGCGCGGCCGCGGTATCGACGACGCCAATCGGCTCCTCCGCCGGCGCCGGCGGCACCGCTTCGACGAGGTGCGCGCGCCGATCGCCACGACTCAGGCGTTCCAGCACCGGTCTGATCGAGGCGCCGTCCGCCGCGATGCGGCGGCGCGGCGCGTAGTACATGACGGTCGATGGATTGGTGCGCTCGTCCGAACCCTGATCCAACTCTGCAGCACGCATGACAACCTCCTTGCGTCAGTTGCGAAGCGGCGTTCGCCCGCGCACCGCGAGGCTGCGGCGCGCACGGGTCAAACTGAATTGGAGCGGGCGGGCTTTAGTTGGACCTAAGCTGGCCGGAAATGTGAAAACGAAACCGCCACAATTGCGTTGCCACATTGTGCCGGCTGCACGCAGCCGGTACGCTTTGCCACAATTCAAAACGCCGGCGGCGCAACGCCGGTGCTTCAGGGGAGAGACACCGTGACCGACAAACCGCTCGGGCTATCGCGCCGTCATATGCTTGCAGGCCTCGCCGCGACGCCGGCGCTCGCCGCCGCGGTTCCCGCCGCCGCGCAAACCGCCGGGCCGCGCTGGACGCCGCAGCAGGCGAAGGACGCGCTCAAGGACGCCAAGGGCACCAAACTTGTGCTGCTCGGCACCGCCGCGGGCCCCGTGCCGGGCCGCTCGCGGCAGATGACCTCGCATGTGATGCTGAGCAACGGCGCAGCCTACGTGCTCGATTGCGGCATGGGCGTTACCGACAACTATGCGCGCACCGGCATTCCCTTCAAAGCGTTGAAGTCGATCTTCATCACGCACCACCACGCCGACCACAACATCGAATACGGCCCGCTGCTGATCGTCGGCTGGATCCAGGGCGTGCAGAACGGCGTGCAGGCCTACGGCCCGCCGCCGCTCAAGCAGATGACCGACGACTTCATGCGCGCCTACAAGCAGACGGTCGACTTCTGGGCCGAGGACTTCCACATGACGCCGCTCACCAAGGTCGATGTGAAGGAAATCTCCGCCGCCGGTCCGGTGATGCAGGACGACAATGTGAAAGTCTCCGCCATCGTCGTCGAGCATCCGCCGGTCAAACCGGCGCTGGGCTACCGCTTCGACTTCAAGGACCGCTCCATCGCCTTTTCCGGCGACACCGCGCCGCTTCATGCCGTGGCCGAGATGGCCAAGGGCGCCGACGTCCTGGTGCACGAACTCATGTACCTGCCGGCGGTCGAAAAATACATCAAGGGCCAGATCGCGCTCGGCCGGCCGGTCAAGTTCGAGGCTTTCATGGACCACATGAAAGCCGACCACACGCCGTCGGAAGACGTTGGCCGCATCGCGCAGGAGGCCGGCGTCAAGACGTTGGTTCTTTCGCACCTGACGCCGGCGATCGACAGCATCACCGACGAGGTGTGGCGCGAACCGGTGGCCAAATTCTTCAAGGGCGAGATCATCGTCGGCAAGGATTTGATGGTGGTGTGAGACGATTGCGCACTATTTCAACAACTGTTGAAATATGAATTGACGCGGGATTATATTTCAGTATTAATTGAAATATGAAAAAGCCCGATGCCGTTGCCGTCCTCGGGGCGCTGGCGCAGGACAGCCGCCTCGATGTCTTTCGCCTGCTGGTGGAGGCCGGCAGGCAAGGCATGCCGGCAGGCCATATCGCCGCAAGCCTCAAGCTGCCGCCGAGCGCCCTCACCTTTCACCTCGACCGTTTGCGCGAGGCCGGCCTTGTCACCGTGACCCGCGACGGCCGTTCGATGATCTACGCCGCGCGCTTCGACACCATGAACGCCCTGATGTCCTATCTTACCGATCAATGCTGCCAGGGCCGCCCTGAACTTTGCGTCCCGGCGGCCAAGCCCGCCCGGCGCCGGGAAAAGGTGCGCTGATGCGTCTGTATATGTTCGAGCACTGCTCGCTGTGCTTCCGCGTGCGCATGACGGCGGGATTGAAACGCCTCCACCTTCAGGAAACCGTTGTCCTCGACGACGACAGCGAGACCATGGCCGGCCTTGTCGGCAAGCGGCAGATTCCGATCCTGGTTAAGGATGACGGCACGGCGATGCTGGAAAGCATGGACATGGTCAAGCACGTCGATGCCATCGGCGCGCCAGTGCTGACCGGACCGCAAAGGCCCGAGATTGCCGCTTGGGCCGAGGCCGCAGCACCGAAGAGCGCCCTGCTCAGCTGGCCGCGCTACCCGCTGCTCGGTCTGCCCGAATTCGCCACGGCGTCCGCGCTCGACCACTACATCGTGCGCAAACGCAAGGCGCTCGGCGATCTCGTCGAATTGCGCGCCAGGACGCGCGAATTGGTGCGCGATCTGATGCCGCTTCTGGACAGACTCGATCCGCTCATCGAAAGCCCGAAGGCCGTCAACGGCGAATTGTCGCTCGACGACGTGCGCGTGCTGCCGCTCTTGCGCTCCGCCGCCGTCGTGAAAGGACTGCGTTTCCCCGACAAGGTACGCGCCTATTTCGAAGCCATGATGGCCCGCGCCGGCTATCAACCCCTGCCTGCGATCTGACGGGAGCACGTCATGAGTGAGCGGCCCTTCAACGTCCTCTTTCTGTGCACCGGCAACTCGGCGCGCTCGGTCATCGCCGAAGCGATCCTCAACAAGTTCGGCCACGGCAAATTTCACGCCTACAGCGCCGGCAGCCAGCCCAAGGGCCGCGTCAATCCGCAAACGATTCAGCTCCTGGACAGCCTTGGTTACGACACGTCGGCCTTCCGCTCGAAGTCGTGGAGCGAATTCGCCAAACCGGGCGCGCCGCCGCTCGATTTCGTCTTCACGGTTTGCGACAACGCCGCCGGAGAAACCTGCCCGGTCTGGCCGGGCCAGCCGATGACCGCGCATTGGGGCATCCCCGATCCGGCCGAAGCGACCGGCACCGAGGCGGAAATCGCCGTCGCTTTCAAGGACGC
>DASUGZ010000074.1:0-8853 GCA_036273755.1 Pseudolabrys sp. | reverse complement strand
CCGCGGAAAATGTCGCCGATGCCCCAGATCGCGAAGCTGACGACCAGGCCGCCCATGACGACGGCCATGATGCCCCGGCCGAGCCAGGTCGAGGAGGCTTTGTGAATACCGCGGAGCATGGGTAGCCTGGTTCCGGGGACTAACGATAGGAGCGGAATGAGGGTGACGGCGTCCTTATAGGGAGCCGCCCAACTCCTTGCAACTCAAGAGGGATCAGCCGGGCTTTGGCCTGCTCTGGCGCCTGCCGGCGCGGTCTGATAACCGCACGCGGAAAAGGACTTCATCATGGCGTCGGGCGAGCCAAGGCCGCTGGTGGCGGGCAATTGGAAGATGAACGGGCTTGCCGTTTCCGAGGGCGAGTTGACAAAAATCGTCAACGGCGCGGCTGGCATCAAAGCCGATTTGATGGTGTGCCCGCCGGCGACCTTGATCGCGGATTTTGCCGCCGCGGCGCGCGGCTCCGCGGTCGCCATCGGCGGGCAGGATTGCCACGCCGAGCCCGCCGGCGCCCACACCGGCGATATTGCCGCCGAAATGCTTGCGGACGCCGGCGCCACCGCCGTGATCGTCGGCCATTCGGAGCGGCGCACGGACCATCATGAATCCGACGCGCAGGTTCGCGCCAAGGCGCTGGCCGCGCATCGGGCTGGGCTCACAGCAATCGTCTGCGTCGGCGAACAGCGCAGCGAGCGGGAAGGTGGGCAAACCCTGGCGGTGATCGGACGCCAGCTCGACGGGTCGCTACCGGATCGCCCTTCGGGCCTAGTCATCGCCTACGAGCCGGTCTGGGCGATCGGAACCGGTCTTACGCCGACGCCGGCCGATGTTGCCGAAGCGCACGCCTTCATCCGCAAGCAACTCGGCGAACGCTACGGCGCCGACGGCGCCGCCGTGCGCATCCTCTATGGCGGCTCGGTCAAGCCGTCGAATGCCCGGGAACTGCTCACCATCGCCGATGTGAACGGTGCCCTGGTCGGCGGCGCCAGCCTGAAAGCAGCGGATTTCCTTGCGATTGCGGCAGTTTACCGCTAGTTGCGGCGAGGGTGGAAATCGCCGCCGCGATCGTGTAGAGACCGCGGCGAATTCCTATATATCGCGCAGCGCCACCGGACATGCGGCCCGGGCCGGCGGTTATGAACGGATCGAGGCTTCATGCAGCACGTCGTTATTGTGATCCATCTCATGCTGGTGCTCGCCTTGATCGGCGTGGTGCTGCTGCAGAAATCTGAGGGCGGCGGGCTCGGCATTGGTTCCTCCGCCGGCTTTATGACCAGCCGCGGTACCGCCAACGTGCTCACCCGCGCAACGGCGATCCTTGCCGGGCTGTTTTTTGCCACTAGCCTGATCCTGTCGATCCTCGCCGGCATGAGCCGCAAGCCGACCACCATCCTGCAGGGCGGCCGGCCAGCGCCGACCGCGCCAGGACCGGCCGCGCCGCTGAGCCCGAGCGGAATCCTGCCGCCTGCGGCGCCCGCCGCACCGGCGGCGCCGAGCGGGCCGCAGGTGCCGCAATCGAAATAAGCGACTGACGAAGGGCCGGGAAACCGGCCCTTCACCGTTTGACGGCCGGTCTGATGAAATGGTCGGTGAAGGGTTTCAGGTGTGGAATGAATAGATCAGTGCAAGCCTCTTTACGTGCAGCAGTTTTCCCCACTGCACACAGGCGCAGACCGGCCCTGAGTTTTTCGCGCTCGTCGAATCGACTCGGCCGGTTTACAGGTTAGGTCCCATGGCGCGGTACATTTTTATCACCGGCGGCGTGGTCTCCTCACTCGGCAAGGGTCTCGCTTCAGCGGCGCTCGGCGCGTTGCTGCAGGCGCGCGGCTACAAGGTCCGCCTGCGCAAGCTCGACCCTTATCTCAACGTCGATCCGGGCACCATGTCGCCGTATCAGCATGGCGAGGTTTTCGTCACCGACGACGGCGCCGAGACCGATCTCGACCTCGGCCACTACGAGCGGTTCACCGGCCGTCCGGCGACCAAGCAGGACAACATCACCACCGGCCGCATCTATCAGGACATCCTCGCCAAGGAGCGGCGCGGCGACTATCTCGGCGCCACCATCCAGGTCATTCCGCACGTCACCAGCGCCATCAAGGATTTCATCCGCGACGGCAACGACGGTTTCGACTTTGTGCTCTGCGAGGTCGGCGGCACCGTCGGCGACATCGAAGGCTTGCCGTTCTTCGAGGCCATTCGGCAGATGGGCAACGATCTGCCGCGCCATCATGCGGTCTATATCCATTTGACGCTGCTGCCGTTCATCCCGAGCGCCGGCGAGTTGAAAACCAAGCCGACGCAACATTCGGTCAAGGAATTGCGCTCGATCGGCATCCAGCCCGATATCCTGCTGTGCCGCACCGACCGGCCAATCCCGGAGGGCGAGCGGCGCAAGCTTGCGTTGTTCTGCAACGTGCGCGAAAGCGCCGTCATCGAGGCGCGCGATGTCGACAACATCTACGCCGTGCCGGAAGCCTATGCGGCGGAAGGTTTGGCCAACCAGGTGCTCGAGGCCTTCGGCATCGAGCCACGGGAGGAGCCTGACCTCGAGCGGTGGCGGCTGATCAACGAGCGCATCCGCAATCCGGAAGGCGACGTTACGATTGCGGTGGTCGGCAAATACACCGGCATGAAGGACGCCTATAAGTCGCTGATCGAGGCGCTCTCGCACGGCGGTATCGCCAACAAGGTCAAGGTCAAACTGGACTGGATCGAGTCCGAAGTGTTCGAGAACGAGGACCCGGCCCCGTTCCTCGAACACGTCAACGGCATCCTGGTGCCGGGCGGTTTCGGCCAGCGCGGCGCCGAGGGCAAAATTCGCGCGGCCCAGTTCGCGCGTGAACGCGCCGTGCCGTATTTCGGCATCTGCTTCGGCATGCAGATGGCCTGCATCGAGGCGGCGCGCAATCTGTGCGGCATCGCCGACGCCAATTCGACCGAGTTCGGCCCGACGGGCGAGCCGGTGGTCGGTCTGATGACCGAATGGCTCAAGGGCAATGAATTACAGAAGCGTGGGGCCAATGGCGATCTCGGCGGCACCATGCGGCTCGGCGCCTACGACGCAGTGCTGACGCGCGGCAGCCGCGTCGCGGATATCTACGGCACGACCGAAATTTCCGAACGGCACCGCCACCGCTACGAGGTCAACACCGGCTACAAGGGCCGGCTGGAGCAACGCGGCATGCGCTTCTCAGGCATGTCGCCCGACGGCATCCTGCCCGAGATCGTCGAATATGAAGACCATCCCTGGTTTATCGGCGTGCAATTCCATCCGGAATTGAAATCGCGGCCGTTCGAGCCGCATCCGCTGTTCGCCTCGTTCATCGGCGCTGCGGTAGAGCGGAGCCGGCTGGTCTAGCGCCTCATCGCGCCCGGCCCGGCGTCGCTTTACATCTGCGGGCGGGCGCCGGAAGAGGCAGATTCGGCATGCTGCCCCTCCCATTGGACCAGCAAGGCGACCGGCGAAGACGGCACGATCCTGACATGCAGATCAAGCAGCAAGGCGGACAGGACGAGGCCTAACAGCGCGAACATACAGACCGGCTCGAACGAAGAATCAAAGATTGCTTCGTGCCTCTTCCATGCCCGCCAAGCGACTTGAAGCAAACGTCCGAACATCGAGACCGCCGCTTTGCAACGGTCGCCCCCGGTTCGTCACGAGGGCTGTGGGGCGACTCGCATTTGTTGCTCCGCCAGTTCCTTGCCGGTTTTGAGCCGCTCATTGATGATCGGCCGCAAGACGAAGAAGCCTAGCAACGCCGCAGCGACGTTCATGAGGCAGCCGATCGTGTACACTGCGTGCCAGCTTCCCGTGTAGTGCGTCAGCACGTTGCCGAGCGGCACCAGCAAGGAAGCGACGCCCTTTGCCGTGTACATGATGCCGTAGTTGACGGTCACGTAACGTCGGCCGAAGGCATCACCCACGGTCGCGGCAAATAGGCTGAAGATGTCGCCCCAGAACAGGAACACCAACGCGTCAGTGATGATGAAGGACACCGCTGTCGTGCCGAAGAACCCGAACGCCGCGATGCAGATCGCTTCGATGCCGAAAGCAATACCCATCATGTTGGCGCGGCCGATATAGTCGGAAATCCAGCCGTTGAGCGGCCGGCCGACACCGTTGGTGATGCTGTGGAAGGTCAGCGCCGCCACGATCGCCGGCGTCGTGATGCCGAAGATCGTCACGAGATCGTTGGCGATTCCGCGTTCGTGCGCGATGGGCGAGAGTTGCGCCGCCGACATCAGCCCGCCGGCCGCGACGAGAAAGAACATCAGATACATGATCCAGAAGATCGGCGAGCGCACAGCCCGCTGCGGCGGCACGCTGTCGTCGGCTCCCTGACGCGTCTTGATCTTGTCCATCGCAGGCATTTCGTGCGTCTGCGGCGCGCGCAGGAAGAACGAAACGATGATGATGATGACGCTGTAAATGATCGCGAAAACCAGGAACGTGTGCTGATAGCCGCTGGATTGAATCATGGAGCGGATGGGTGCGATCGTGATCGCCGCGCCGGCGCCGAAGCCCGCTGCGGTGAGGCCGCCGCACAAGCCGCGCTTATCCGGAAACCATTTCAGCGCGTTGCCGACACAGGTGCCGTACACGGCGCCGCCGGCAAAGCCCGCGACCGCGCCGCCGATATAAAGCTGCCAAAGCGCCGTCGCATTTGAGTCGATGAACCAGGCAAGAAACGTGGCCACGCCGCCCGCCAAGACCATCCAGCGCGGTCCGATGCGGTCGACGATGTAACCCTCGAAAGGCACGAGCCAGGTTTCACAGAGGATGAAAATCGTGAAGGCGACCTGGATCTCTGCCTTTGTCCAGCCGAACTGGTGCTGGATGGGCAGGACGAACAGCGTCCAGCCGTATTGCAGATTGGCGACCGACGCCATGCAAATGATGCCGAGAACAAGCTGAAGCCATCGGAACTGGCCGAAGGACATTCCGGTGGCTGGCGCCGACTGAGAGCTGCTGGTCATGACGTTCCTCCAGGTCGTTTTATTTTTGATTTCGTTAAAGCGCGCGTGCGCGATAATATATCGTATTAAGATATAAAGCGCCATTCAAGGCCCGCTGTTCCCTAGCCGAGATGGCCTGCTGGCAGCGCCAAGCGGTTGCGCCGCACAAATGGAGCGCCTATCGTTGTCCAGGTTCCGGCGCGGAACCGGCGCGGCGCGGCCTTAGAAATCAATGACCGGCAGGCAATTGCTCAAGCAGTCGGACTACCAGCGTCTGGCCGAGTTTCGCTATCGCCTGCGCGGGTTCCTCAAATTCAGCGAGCATGCCGCCGCGAAAATGGGGCTCAGCCCTCAGCAGCACCAGGCGCTGCTCGCAATCAAGGGAACGGCAGCAGGCCATGTGACGATCGGGATCCTGGCCGAGCGCCTCGGCATTCGGCACAACACGGCCGTTGAGCTCATCAACCGGCTTATTGCAAACGGCCTGGTCGAGCGACGGCAGAATCCGGCGGACCGGCGTGAAGTGCTGGTCGATCTCACAAACCGTGCCGAAAAGGTCTTGGCGAAACTGAGCGTCGCCCATCGCAATGAAGTGGTAAAACTCGTCCCGCTGCTGCGAAAATTGCTGGCGCCTTTCGAGAGCCGCCGCCAGGCGCGCGGGCGACGGAAGCGTAAGGGCTGACCTGCAATCCGTGGGGCTGATAGTCCCGGCCGGTTGAGCCGTTGACCGGGCGGCTTAGGCGCTTCATGGTCCCGCCAGCGAGGGCATATCTTGGCTCAGAAACCGAATTCCACTGTCACCATCGGCGCCGTGCGCTTCGGCAACGCCTTGCCGCTGGCGCTGATCGCCGGCCCGTGCGCGCTGGAAAGTAAAGCGCATGCACTGGAGATGGCGGCGGCGCTGAAGGAAATCGCGGCAAAGGCCGGCGTCGGGCTCATCTACAAGACAAGCTTTGACAAAGCGAACCGTACCTCTGCCAAATCGTCGCGCGGCATCGGGCTCGATATGGCGCTGCCGATCTTTGCCGAGATTCGCGACTCGCTGAAGCTGCCGGTGCTCACCGATGTGCACGACGCGGAGCAGTGCGCCGAGGTCGCCAAGGTCGTCGACGTGTTGCAGATCCCGGCCTTCCTCTGCCGGCAAACCGACCTGCTCGTCGCCGCCGCCAAGACCGGCAAAGCGGTCAACGTCAAGAAGGGCCAATTCCTCGCGCCGTGGGACATGGCCAACGTGGTTGAAAAGATCACCGGCGCCGGCAACGCCAACGTGCTGGTGACCGAGCGCGGTGTTTCTTTCGGCTACAACACGCTGGTCTCCGACATGCGCGCGCTGCCGATCCTCAAGCGTACCGACGCGCCGGTGATTTTCGACGCCACCCATTCGGTCCAGCAGCCGGGCGGGCAGGGCGCCTCGTCCGGCGGCGAGCGCGAATTCGTGCCGGTGCTGGCGCGCGCCGCGGTCGCGGTCGGCGTCGCCGGCGTCTTCATTGAGACGCATCAGGACCCGGACAAGGCGCCGTCCGACGGGCCAAATATGATTCCGCTCAAGCAGATGGAGCCGCTGCTGCGCGAACTCGTCGAATTCGACAAGCTTGCCAAGCGGTAAACAAGCTTTGAGATGACTCGAACTCTTAACGTCATTGCCTTTGTCGTCTTCACGAGTTCGCTGTTCATCCGCTCGACCGATCCGGTCATCCCGCTCATCGCCGAAGGCTTGCGTGTGAAGCCGGCGACCGCGGCGCTGCTCTCGACCGCTTTCACTTTGCCCTACGCGCTGGTTCAGCCGGTGCTCGGTTCTCTGGCTGACATGTTCAGCAAGACGCGGTTGATGCTGCTGTGCATGGTGCTGGTTACATTGGCGACGTTGGTCTGCGGCTTCGCGTCGAGCTTCGAATTTCTTTTCATCGCGCGCGTCGCCGCGGGACTTGCCTCGGGCGGCGTCGTGCCGATTGCTTTTGCGCTGGTCGGCGACATGGTGCCGTTCGACCGGCGCCAGGTCGCGATGGGCCGCCTGCTGTTCGCGATCATGACCGGTAACTTGCTGGGCGCGACCTGCGCCGGCATCGTCGGCGATCTGCTCGGCTGGCGTGGCGTATTCTTCGTTATTGCTACGTTGGGTGGGATTGCGTCGACGGTCGGCGTTCTTGGCTTCCGCGGCCGCGGCACCCCGGCGACGGGCCGCGTCTATCTGTCGACGCTGCTCCCGAATTATGGGGCGATCTTCCGCAATCCGCTGGCCAAGATCTGTTTCGGCACGGTGTTTCTCGAAGCTTTGTTCATGTACGGATGCTTTCCTTACATCGCGACCATGCTGCGCGAGAGCGGCGAGCTTCGATCTTCGATCGCCGGCGTCGTGCTCGCCGGCTTCGGCATTGGCGGCGCGCTCTATGGCGCAACGGTGTCGCGCGTTCTGCCGGTGCTCGGTGAGCGCCGCATGATGCGGCTCGGCGGCACCGTCATGGGCTTGTGCCTGGCTGTAATTGCGGCACGGGCCTATTGGCCCGTTGAATTCGTCAACTTCGCGCTGCTTGGCTTCGGCTTCTATATGTTGCATGCCGTCGTGCAGATCTACGCCAGCGAGCTGGTGCCGGCGGCGCGCGGCTCGGCGATGGCGGTGCACTCGTTTTTCTTCTTCCTCGGGCAGGCGGTGGGACCGATCGTCTACGGAGCCGGTCTCTCGACCATCGGCCTGACGCCGGTGCTGCTATTCGGTGCCGGGGTCTTGGTCGCCGTCGGCTTCACCTGCGCGCAATGGCTTCGCCGACACGTGCCGCAAAAAATCTAGCCGCGACCTTTATAGGGCGCGACGCCCTGATCCGGCACCCACAAGCCCTTCGGCACGTGGCCGGCCTGCCAGAATACGTCGATCGGCATGCCGCCGCGCGGATACCAGTAGCCGCCGATGCGCAGAAATTTCGGCTTGAGCAGCGCGAACAGCCTTTTGCCGATGGCCACGGTGCAATCCTCGTGGAACGCGCCGTGATTGCGAAAGCTCGCGAGATAAAGCTTGAGCGATTTCGACTCGACCAGGAATTTCGCCGGCGCGTAGTCGATGACGAAATGCGCGAAGTCCGGCTGCCCGGTGATCGGGCATAGACAGGTGAACTCGGGCGCGGTGAAGCGGGCGAGGTAATCGGTGTCTGTGTGCGGATTGGGTACGCGGTCGAGCACGGCCTCTTTGGGAGACGCCGGGATGCGCGCGGGATTGCCGAGTTGGAGCCGCTTTTTCGCCATGGCGGCGACTATTGGCCCGCTTTCTTAAGGAATGACAAGACCCATCGCGGGCGCTAGAAACGCCCCCAAACCGGGACCTGTCATGACCGCTATTACCGACATTATCGGCCGCGAAATTCTCGACAGCCGCGGCAATCCAACCGTCGAGGTTGACGTTATCCTCGAGGACGGTTCTAAGGGCCGCGCCGCGGTGCCCTCGGGCGCCTCGACCGGCGCGCATGAGGCGGTTGAACTGCGCGACGGCGACAAGAAGCGCTACGGCGGCAAAGGCGTGCGCAAGGCGGTCGACGCGGTCAATGGCGAGATCTTCGATGCGCTCGGCGGCATGGATGCGGAGGCGCAAGCCAAGATCGACGAGACCCTGATCGCGCTGGACGGCACGCCCAACAAGGGTCGGCTCGGCGCCAACGCCATTCTCGGCGTGTCGCTTGCCACGGCGAAAGCCGCGGCGATTGCCAAGCAAGAGCCGCTCTATCGGTATGTCGGCGGCACCGCGGCGCGCACCCTGCCGGTGCCGATGATGAATATCCTCAATGGCGGCGTGCACGCCGACAATCCGATCGACTTTCAGGAATTCATGATCATGCCGGTCGGCGTGCCGAGCTTCGCGGAAGCAGTACGCGCCGGATCGGAAATTTTTCAGACCCTGAAGGCGCAGCTCAA
>DASUGZ010000073.1:0-4456 GCA_036273755.1 Pseudolabrys sp. | reverse complement strand
GTATCGCCGTCGCGTTTCAAGCCGCGGCGGAACTCATATGCATCTCCATGGCGCGTTTGGTGGCGAGCAGCCGTTCGGCGATCAGCGCCTGCTGGTCCTGGAAGCGCTGGCTCGGCACCGGCACCGAGATGGCGACGGCATTGCCGAGCGGATCCTGCATCGCGACGCCGGCGGCGCAGATGCCGAGCGTGTGCTCCTCGCGGTCGAAGGCGACGCCGCTGCGGCGCGCCACCTTGATGTCTGCCAGCAGCGTGTCGAGACGCGTGTGCGTCTTCGGCGTGCGCGCTTCGTAGGCGCGCCCGATCAGGGTCTCGATGGCCGCGTCGCCAAGCTTCGCCAGATAGGCTTTGCCGTTGGCGGTGCAATAGAGCGGGAAGGTCTCGCCGACCGCCGACACCGTGCGCAGGCGCTGCGGGCCGATCACCTGGTCGATGAACACAAGATGGTCCTTGCCGACGGTCGAGAGATCGACGGTCTCGTGCAATTCCTCGCTCAGGCGCTCGAGATAAGGCCGCGCCAGCGCGATGAAGTCGCTGCGCACCGAGGCGGCGAGCCGCAGGATGGTCGGCCCGAGCCGCACGCGGCCATTGGGCGTCGCCGCGATGACGAGCTTCTCGGTCTCCAGCGCGGCGACGATGCGCTGTACCGTCGAGCGCGCCAGGTTCACGCGCTGGGCAATTTGCCCGAGACTAAGCCCGGCATTCTCATCTTCCAGCGCGCGCAGGATGGTGGCGGCGCGCGCGATCACCTGCACCTGGCTTTTGTCGTTGGTGACGTGGCGGTTCATCGGCTACTCGCTACACGCTCCGTGTCGCCTTGCATGATGGTACACGTTAGCCCAATATGCGGTACAGGTAAAAACGAAAAAATTCGCGCGATGTCCCGGCACGCGGGACAGTCTCCGCGCAACAGTGAGGAACGTCATGGTCAAGAAGATTGCGCTCGAAGAGCATTTCATCGATCCCGCCACCGAAGCCTATTGGCGGCCGACGATGGTGGACGTGGCGCCGGCCAAGACCGCGCAACTCTATGCGGCGCTGACCGATTTCGGCGAGCAACGCCTGGCGATGATGGACAAGACCGGCATCGCCCATGCCGTCTTGGCGATCGCCGGGCCGGGCGTGCAGGCCGAGCGCGACACCACGACGGCCGTTCGCAATGCGCGGGCGTCGAACGATTTTCTCGCCGAGGAATTGCAGAAGCGGCCGGACCGCTATTCGGGCTTTGCGCACCTTGCGATGCAGGATGCGAAGGCGGCGGCCGACGAGCTCGAGCGCTGCGTGCGCGATCTCAAGTTCCTCGGCGCCATGATCGATGGCCACACCAACGGCAAATATCTCGACGACCGCTCCTACGACCCGTTCTGGGAGCGCGCGGCGGCCTTGGGTGCGCCGATCTATCTGCACCCGGCGGATCCGCCGGCGCCGCTAAAATCGATCGAAGGCTACAACGTGCTGGCGCGGCCGATGTGGGGCTGGGGCGTCGAGACCGGCTCGCACGCGCTGCGCATCATCTGCGGCGGCGTGTTTCATCGCTATCCGAAAGCCAAGCTCATTCTCGGCCATCTCGGCGAGACGCTGCCGTTCCAGCTCTGGCGCTTCGACAGCCGCTCGGCGCCCTACGGCTGGAGCCTGCCGAAGCCGCCGTCGCAGTACTTCAAGGAAAACGTCTGGGTGACGACGTCCGGCATGTACGACCTGCCGCCGGTGCGTTGCTCGCTCGACGCGCTGGGGCGCGACCGCGTCATGTTCTCGGCCGACTATCCGTTCGACTGGCCGGGCTGCGAGTTCATCGACACGGTGCCGCTCGACGAGGGCCTGCGCGCCGACATCGCCTACAACAACGCGGCGAAGCTGCTCGGCCTCTAAAGCTCACTTCGCCTCGATCACCCGGATTGGCTTGCCGTCGAGCCAGGCGCGGATGTCCTCGACCACGCCGGTGTACAGCATGCGGTAGTTCCGCTCGCTGACATAGCCGAGGTGCGGGGTGAGCACGACATTGTCCATCTTGCGGAACGGGGAATCGAGCGGCAGCGGCTCGACGTCGAACACGTCGAGGCCGGCGCCGGCAATCGATTTGGAATTGAGCGCCGCGATCAGTGCCTTTTCGTCGACGATCGGCCCGCGCGAGGTGTTGACGAGATAGGCGGTCTTCTTCATTAGCCCGAGTTCGCGCGCGCCGACCAGCCCGCGCGAGCGGTCGCCGAGCACCACATGGATGGTGAGGACGTCGGCGTTGCGGAACAGGTCGTCCTTGGAGACGTAGTCGACGCCGGCCTCCTTGGCCTTCTCCGCAGTCAGGTTCGGGCTCCAGGCAATGACCTTCATGCCGAGCGCCTTGGCGATATTGGAGACGCGCTGGCCGAGCTTGCCGAGCCCGAGCGTGCCGAGCGTCTTGCCCTCCACATCATCTCCCATGGTGATCTGCCACGGCGCGCCGGCTTTCATGCGGGCGTTCTCGAAGCCGATGTGGCGGGTCAGTTCCAGCATCAGGCCGATGGCGATCGATGCGGTCGGGTTGCCGAAGCCGCCGGTGCCGCAGACCGGAATGCCGCGCTCCGCCGCCGCCTTGACGTCGAAGGAATTGTTGCGGGCGCCGGTGGTGATCAGCAGCTTCAGGTCGGGCAGCGCCTCGATGACCTTACGCGGGAAGGGGGTGCGTTCGCGCATGCCGACGACGATGGCAAAGCCCTGCAGCGCCTTGATCGCCTCGTCAGGACCGGCGAACGGCTTGTCGAAGACGGTGATGTCGACGTCTTTTTTGACCAGCGACCAGTCGGCGAGTTTCAACGCGACGTTCTGATAGTCGTCGAGGATGGCGGCCTTCATCATACGCATGGGCTCCTGAACTGCTTCCGGACATTACCGGGGCGCAATTTAGAGCCGGTCGGTCGAAAAGATAGGGGGTTAGCGCATGATCCCGAAAAGCGGGTACCGGCTTTCGGACAGGATCATGCGGAGGGCTTAGGCCTGCGGCTGGCCGTGCTTGGCCCGGTATTTCGGGCCGGGGCCGCGCATATAGTGACGCTCGGGCCGGTAGCGGCCGCCCATGTCTCGGGTCAATTCGTGCCAGAAGGCGATCAGCGCCGGCTTGAGGAAGGCGAAGGGGCGGGGCAACAACGCAGCCGCCGAAACCGAAATTGCCGCGATCGCTCGACCCATGGCCTCAGCCCAACCTTGTTAGGGACACTGCCGTCCCGCTCACCGTTGCGCCGGTTGCCACGACGCTCGGCTCACGCGGGCGACTTTGGGCCGCCAAGTGTTAACAAGGGGTAGTCACGCGGGGCGGAAAGCGTAAACAGCCTTTCCGGAGTTTTACTTCGTCCTGCCAGGGTCCCGGAAGGCCGCCGCCAACTTGCCATTGCGGGTTACCGCCGCTACATCAGCGGCGAATTTCCCGACATCGCGTCGCCCACCGCGTAAGACACGCGCGGCGCGGATTCGCCGGTTTTACGAGGGTTTTCATGAACGGCCGCCAGTTCATCTATCACATGCAGGGTCTGACAAAGACCTATCCGCCTTCGAAAAAGGTTTTGGACAACATCCATCTGTCGTTCTACCCGGACGCCAAGATCGGAGTGCTCGGCGTCAACGGCTCGGGCAAGTCGACCCTCCTCAAGATCATGGCCGGCATCGACAAGGACTTTGCCGGCGAGGGCTGGGTCGCCGAGGGCGCCCGCGTCGGCTACCTCGAGCAGGAGCCGCAGCTCGACCCAAAAAAGACCGTGCGCGAGAACGTCATGGAGGGCGTCGCCGCCAAGAAGGCGCTGCTCGACCGCTACAACGAGATCGCCTCGAACTATTCCGACGAGACCGCCGACGAGATGGCCAAGCTCCAGGACGAGATCGACTCCAAGAACCTGTGGGACCTCGATAGCCAGGTCGATCTGGCGATGGATGCGCTGCGCTGTCCCCCCGACGACGCCGACGTCACCAAGCTCTCCGGCGGCGAGCGCCGCCGTGTCGCGCTGTGCCGGCTGCTGCTTGATCAACCCGATCTCCTTTTGCTCGACGAGCCGACCAACCATCTCGACGCCGAAAGCGTGAACTGGCTGGAAGGCCATCTGCGCAACTATCCCGGCGCCATACTTATTGTGACTCATGATCGATACTTCCTCGACAACGTCACCGGCTGGATCCTCGAGCTCGACCACGGCCGCGGCATTCCCTACGAGGGCAATTACACCTCATGGCTGTCGCAGAAGCAGAAGCGCCTCGAGCAGGAAGCGCGCGAGGACGAGTCGCGGCAGCGCACGCTGGCCCGCGAGAGCGAATGGATTCAGTCGTCGCCGAAAGCGCGGCAGGCCAAGTCCAAGGCGCGCTACGAGCGTTATGAGGAACTGCTCAAGATCGCCAACGCCAAGGTCAACACCGTGGCGCAGATCACCATTCCGGTGGCCGAGCGGCTCGGCCAGAACGTTGTCGACTTCGAGCATCTCAAGAAAGGTTACGGCGAC
>DASUGZ010000072.1:0-8549 GCA_036273755.1 Pseudolabrys sp. | reverse complement strand
AAGCCGGTGATGTGGAGCGTGGTGGAGAAGACGGCGCTCGCGGAGGCCGAGGTCGAGTACGAGGATTATACCTCAGATACGGTGTGGGTGAAGTTTCCGGTCAAGTCGTACGACAAAGACGCCGAGAAGAATTCGATCGCTCAACAAAGAGCTACCTTATCAGGACTTAATGAATCTGAGGCCAATTTGGCCGGAGCGGCGGTTGTCATTTGGACCACCACGCCTTGGACGCTTCCGGGCAATCGCGCGATCTCGTTCTCACCGAAATTTGGATACTCGCTGATCGTCGTCACGGATGCTCCCGAGGGAAATTGGCTACGGCCGGGTGAGAGGCTCATCCTGGTTGATAGATTAATTGATGATGTTTTGAAGCAAGCGAAAGTCACCGGATTCAAGCGAGTACGATTAGTCACAAACTCTGAACTAGATAGTATCCTTTGCTTACATCCGCTGAAGGCCAAGGGCGGCTATGATTTTGACGTGCCTCTTCTCCCCGGCGATCACGTCACTGATGACGCGGGCACCGGCTTCGTTCATACGGCCCCAGGCCATGGCCGCGAGGACTTCGATATTTGGATGGCGCATGCGCGTGAATTGGAAGCGCGCGGGATCAACACCGCCATCCCCTATACGGTGGACGAAAACGGGGCATTCACGGAAGCCGCGCCGGGCTTCACGGGAAAACGCGTCATCAACGACAAAGGCGAGAAGGGCGACGCCAACGAGGCGGTGATCAAGGCACTGATTGACGCCGGCATGCTGATCGCGCGCGGCCGCCTCAAGCACCAATATCCGCATTCGTGGCGCTCGAAAAAGCCGGTCATCTTCCGCAACACGCCGCAGTGGTTCATCGCGATGGACAAAGACATCGCCAAGAGCGGCGATACGTTGCGCCATCGCGCGCTCGGCGCCATCAAGGCGACGCGCTGGGTGCCGGCGGCCGGCGAGAATCGCATCACCGGCATGATCGAGTCACGGCCCGACTGGGTGATCTCGCGCCAGCGCGCCTGGGGCGTGCCGATCGCTGTCTTCATCAAGGAGAAGCCGGACGGCTCGGTCGACATTCTTCAAGACCCTGACGTCGAGCTGCGCATCGTCGAGGCCTTCGAGAAGGAAGGCGCCGACGCCTGGTACAAAGCCGGCGCGCGCGAGCGCTTCCTCGGCAAGCTCGCCAATGACAGCTGGAAGAAAGTGGACGACATCTGCGACGTCTGGTTCGATTCGGGCTCGACGCACGCCTTTGTGCTGGAAGACCCGAAGCATTTCCCGCAGCTCGCCGGCATCAGGCGCAAGGTCGACGGCGGCAAGGACACGGTGATGTATCTGGAAGGCTCGGACCAGCACCGCGGCTGGTTCCACTCGTCGCTTCTGGAAAGCTGCGGCACGCGCGGCCGCGCGCCCTTCGATGTCGTGCTGACGCATGGCTTCGTGCTCGACGAGCAGGGCCGCAAGATGTCGAAGTCGACCGGCAACGTCACCGCGCCGCAGGACGTCATCAAGCAGTCCGGCGCCGACATCCTGCGCATGTGGGTCTGCGCCTCGGACTACGCCGACGATCTGCGCATCGGCCCGGAGATTCTCAAATCGACGGCCGACACCTATCGCAAGCTGCGCAACACCATCCGCTGGATGCTCGGCACGCTGGCGCATTTCCACGACGACGAGCGCGTCGCTTTCGACCAGATGCCGGAGCTGGAGCGGCTGATGCTGCATCGCTTGTCCGAATTGGACGAGCTGGTGCGCAAGGCTTACGCCGACTTCGACTACAAACGCATTTTCGCCGCGCTGTCGGCCTTCATGACTGCCGACCTGTCGGCCTTCTACTTCGACATCCGCAAGGACGCGCTGTATTGCGACCCGATCTCGTCGGTGAAACGCAAGGCGAGCCTCACCGTGATCGACCATCTGTTTCGCTCGACCGTGACATGGCTCGCGCCGATGCTGTGCTTCACCGCGGAAGAGAGCTGGCTATCGCGCTACGGCGACGCGGCGAAGTCGGTGCATCTCGAAATCTTCCACGAGGTGCCGGCCAATTGGCGCCACGAAAGGCTGGCCGAGAAATGGCGCAAGGTGCGCATCGTGCGCGGCGTCGTCACCGGCGCGCTGGAGATCGAGCGCGCGCAGAAGCGCATCGGCTCCTCGCTCGAGGCGCATCCGATCGTCCACGTCTCGGACGAAGCTTTGTTCGAGGCCGTCGCCGATATCGATCTTGCCGAGATCTGCATCACGTCGGCGGCGACTCTGGTGAAAGGCGAGGGGCCGGCCGATGCGTTCCGCCTGCCGGACGTCGCCGGCGTCGCAGTCGTGCCCAATCTCGCCGAAGGCACCAAATGCGCACGCTCGTGGAAAATTCTCACCACCATCGGCGCCGACCCGGAATACCCGGACGTCAGCCCGCGCGACGCCAAGGCGCTGCGCGAATGGGAAACCATGCGCAAGGCGGCGGAGTGAATGCGCGGTCATTTGGCCGGTCCGCTCACCCGCTTCGGCCTTGCCGTCGCGGCGATCGCCTGCTTCGTCGACCAGGCGAGCAAGCTCTACCTCCTGCGCGTGGCCGACCTCGCCGACCGCCCGATCCGCCTCGGCCCGTTTTTCGACTTCATCCTCACCAAGAACACCGGCATCAGCTACGGTCTGTTCCAGACGCAAAGCGAGCTCGGCCAGTGGCTGCTGCTCGGCTTCAAGGCGGTGGCGGTGGTCCTGCTCTGGGTCTGGCTAACGCGGGCGCGCCGCCGGCTGACCGCGCTGTCGCTCGGCCTGATCATCGGCGGGGCGGTCGGCAACGCCATCGACCGGTTGGCCTATGGCTGGGTCGCCGATTTCGTGTTTTTTCACGTATCCACCGCAACTTGGCAGTTCCGCTGGTACGTCTTTAACCTCGCCGACGTGGCCATCGTTGCCGGGGTTGCCGGCCTGCTGTATGAGTCCCTGATTGGGGAACGCGCCCAAAAAGCGCCCTGATCGGGCGCGATATTCCGGGGCGGTGGCGCGGTATCCTCTTGGAATCTCAAGGGTTAGACATCCGATGCGCAATCCTCTGCGGGCAAGACTGCTGGTTTCACGCCTCGCGCTCGGCTGTGCGCTCGGCGCGACGTTGTTCTCTGCCGGCGGCCCGGCGCGCGCCGCCGATGGCGAAGAGAACGTGCCGCTCGACACCCAAATCATCCGCGGCTTCATGGAACAGCTCGGCCTGCGCCAGGACGGCAATGGCATCAATTACGAAGAGCGCGCGCCGCTCGTCATCCCGCCCAAGCGCGACCTGCCGCCGCCGGAGCGGTCCGGCGCTGCGCTCGCCCACAATCCCGCCTGGCCGGTCGACCCCGACGTGACGCGGGCCAAGAAGGAAGCAGCCGCAAAGCGCAACACAGTTTTGAACCCGGACGCCGTCCTGTTGTCCGACCAGAGCGTGTTGCGCCCGGACCAGATCACGCCGGGACCCAAGCCGCGTTCGCGGCGCATCGGCGACGACGGCTACCGGCCGGGACCGAATGGCAGCGGCAACCAGCTGACGCCGGCGCAGCTCGACACCAAGCCCAATTTCTTCAGCCGCATGTTCGGCAAGGACGCGCCGGAAATCACCAGCTTCACCGCCGAGCCGCCGCGCGTCAGCCTTGTCGAGCCGCCGCCGGGCTATCAGACGCCGTCGCCGGACCAGCCCTATGGCGTCGGCAAGGCGAAGCCGCAGGTCAAGACTTCCAATGACTACTTGATGGATCACCCTGTGAGCGGCTACTGATTGCCGGTCGCGGCGCTGCGCCGGTAAGCGCGCCGCCGAACCTGAGCCGAGTGGGCGACGATCACCGCGCGCAGATTGGAATTCATGTCATCGCAGAAAGTCCGGACGAGCCGATCGCTGAGGGGCGCCGCGGCGATTGTTGCGACCGCGCTCGTTGCAGGACCGGCGGCGGCCGAGTCGAGCGGCCCGCAGATCGCCGACTTCACGCTGTCGAACGGGCTTGAGCTCGTCGTCATCCCGGACCACCGCGTACCGGTCGTCACCCACATGATCTGGTACAAAGTCGGCGCCGGCGACGAGACGCCGGGCAAGTCGGGGCTGGCGCATTTCCTCGAGCACCTGATGTTCAAGGGCACGGCGAAAAATCCGGCCGGCGCTTTCTCCCAGGTGATTGCGAGCGTCGGCGGCCAGGAGAATGCCTTCACTTCCAACGATTACACCGCCTTCTACCAGCGCATTCCCGCCGGCCAACTCAAGTCGATGATGGATTTCGAGGCCGACCGCATGACCGGGCTGCAACTCACCGACGAGGTGGTGCTGCCTGAGCGCAACGTCATCCTCGAAGAGGAGAACATGCGCATCGAGAACAATCCGCGCGCGCGGTTGGGGATCCAGATCGACGCCGCGCTGTTCCTCAATCACCCTTACGGCAAGCCGACCATCGGCTGGCGCCACGAGATGGAGGAACTGACGCGCGACGACGCCATCGGCTTCTACCGCCGCTTCTACGCACCCAACGACGCCGTCGTGATCGTCGCCGGCGATGTCGATCCAAACGACGCGCTCAAGTTCGCGGAATCGACGTACGGCAAGGTGCCGCGCCACGCGAACATCGCGCCGCGCGCGCGCCCGCAGGAACCGCCGCCCGTCGCGGTACGCTCGCTCACCCTTGCCGATCCGCGGGTCGAGCAGCCGATGCTGCAACGCGAATATCTGGCGCCCTCGTTCCACACCGCAAAACGCGGCCAATCGGAAGCGCTGGAAGTGCTCGCCTATGTGGTCGGCGGCGGCAACAGCAGCCGGCTCTACCGCGCTTTGGTCGAGGACAAACACGTCGCGGTGAGCGCGCAGGCTTGGTACGACAGCTCCGCCTTCGACATGTCGAAACTCGGCGTCTTCGCCGCGCCGCGCCCGGGCGTCACGCTGCCGCAACTCGAGGCCGATACCGACGCGGTGCTCGCCGAGGTGATCGCGAACGGCATCACCGCCGCGGAGCTCGACCGCGCCAAGACACGCATGATCGCCGACGCGATCTACACCCAGGACAATCAGCTCAGCATGGCGCGCTGGTACGGCGGCGCGCTGACCACCGGCGCCACCGTCGACGACGTGCGCCGCTGGCCGGAGCGCATCCGCGCCGTCACGCTCGACCAGGTGCACGACGCCGCGCGCCGCTGGCTCGACAAACGGCGCTCGGTCACCGGCTACCTGGTCAAAGATAAGAGCCCGCCGGCGGAGAAGAAGTCATGAGCCGTCTTTTCGCCGCCGCTTGCGCCGCACTGGCGCTGCTCGCCGCGGCGCCAGCCTCGGCGATGACCATCGAGAAGATCGTCAGCCCTTCCGGCATCACCGGCTGGCTGGTGCGTGAGCCTTCGCTGCCGCTGATCGCGCTCAACTATGCCTTCCATGGCGGCTCGGCCCAGGATGAACCCGACAAAGCCGGTACCGCCAACCTCGCCGCCGATCTGCTCGACGAGGGCGCCGGCGAGCTCGACGGCAAGACCTTTCACGACCGCCTCGAGAACCACGCGATCGAGATGCGCTTTCAGGTGGCGCGTGATTATTTCCATGGTTCGCTGCGTACCCTCAGCGAAAACCGCAACGAGGCTTTCGATCTGCTGCGTCTGGCGCTGAGCGCGCCGCGCTTCGATGCCGAAGCCGTCGAGCGGGTGCGCGGACAGATGCTGTCGGTCCTGCACCGGCAGAGCTCCGATCCCAACAGCCTCGCCAGCCGCCGCTGGTGGCAGGCGGCGTTCCCGGGTCATCCCTACGGCCGCGAAAGCCAGGGCACGCTGGACAGCGTGCCGCGCATCGGCGTCGCCGATCTGCGCGACTCCGTGCGCCGCGTCTTCGCGCGCAACGAATTGACCATCTCGATCGTCGGCGACGTCGACGCCAAGACCGCCGGCGAATTGATCGACCGCGCTTTCGCCGGCCTGCCGGCCAAGAACGACTTGAAGCCGGTCGCGAGCGCCAGCCCGACCGGGCTCGGCCGCCGCATCGTTGTCAATCTCGACGTGCCGCAGGCGGTGGTGACTTTCGGCGGCCCGGGGCTTGCCCGGCACGATCCCGACTTCATGGCAGGCTACGTCGTCAATCACATCCTCGGTGGCGGCAGCTTCACCTCGCGGCTTTACCGAGAGGTGCGCGAGAAGCGCGGGCTCGCCTATGGCGTCTCGGACCAGTTGGTCTGGTTCCGCCGCGCCGCCGTGGTCCTGGGTGGCACGGCCACCCGCGCCGACCGCACCGCCGACGCGCTGGCGATCGTCGAATCGGAAACCAAGCGCATGGCCGAGAGCGGCCCGACCGCCGCCGAGCTCATCGCGGCGAAGGCCTACCTCAAGGGCGCCTACGCGCTTTCGCTCGACTCCTCCGGCAAGATCGCCGCGCAGCTCACCCAGATCCAGCTCGACAATCTCGGCATCGACTATATCCAGCGCCGCAGCGCGCTGATCGACGCCGTCACCATCGACGACGCCAAGCGGGCGGCCAAGCGTCTCTACGGCGGGGGCATGCTGGTGACCGTGGTCGGCCGGCCGAAGGGACTGACGTCGAGCGAGTGAACGGTTGCGCGCGCCGCGCGTTAGGGGCAATTAGGAATTCGTCATGGCCGGGCTTGTCCCGGCGATCCATGTCTTGCTTATTTGAACGAAGACGTGGATGCCCGGCACAGGGCCGGACATGACGGCGGAGAGTTCATGCCCATCCATCAATCCATCGACAGCGCTCTGGAGAAGAACGTCGGCGCGCACGGCGTCGCCGACAAGGCGCTCGGCGCTACGCTCGCGCGTGCCGAGACGGCGCTCGACGTCTTGCGCGATCAGCACGCCAGCGGCGCCTTGCCGCTGCTGCGGCTGCCGGCAACGCGCGACGACCTGCCGGCGATCCGCGACGCCGGCCGGCGTCTGGCGCAGAATGCCACCGATATCGTCATCCTCGGCACCGGCGGTTCGAGTCTTGGCGGCCAAACGCTGGCGCAGGTCGCCGGGCATGGCGTGCCGGGCGTCGGCGCGCTGCGCGAGCCGCCGCGCCTGCACTTCATGGACAATCTCGATGCGGAGACTTTCACCACGCTGCTCAAGAGGCTGCCGCATCAGACGACGCGCTTCGTCGCCATCTCGAAATCGGGTGGCACCGCCGAGACGCTGATGCAGACCATCGCCGCGCTGACGGCGGTGAAAGCCGAAGGGCTGGAGACGCGCATCCCCGACAATTTCCTCGGCCTCACCGAGCCGGCCAAGCCCGGCAGGAAGAACGGGCTGCGCGATCTGCTCGGCCATTATCGCGTTCCGATCCTCGATCATGACACCGGCGTCGGCGGACGCTTTTCGGCGCTGACCAATGTCGGGCTGCTGCCGGCGGCGATGCTCGATCTCGACATCGCCGCGGTGCGCGAAGGCGCTTCGCTCGCGCTGGCGCCGGTGCTGGCGAAAAAGAAGGCGGCCGAGGTCCCGGCGGCGCTCGGTGCCGCGCTCGCCGTGGCGCTCGCCGAGACCAAAGGCAAGAGCATCGGCGTGCTGATGGCCTATGCCGACCGGCTCGAGCGCTTCACGCACTGGTATGTACAGCTGTGGGCCGAGAGCCTCGGCAAGGATGGCAAGGGCACGACGCCGCTCGGCGCGCTCGGGCCGGTCGATCAGCACAGCCAGGTGCAACTGTTCATCGGCGGCCCGCGCGACAAACTGTTCACGGTGGTCACGGTCGATGCTGCCGGGAACGGACCGCGCATGGATGCCGCGCTTGCCAAACTTGCCGGCGAGCCCGGTTTCGGCGGCAAGACCATCGGCGATCTCGCCGCCGCCGAGGGCCGCGCCACCGCCGAGACGCTCGCCAAGAACGGCTGCCCGGTGCGCCGCATCCACCTGCCGCGGCTCGACGAGGAAAGCCTTGGCGAGTTGATGATGCACTTCATGCTGGAGACCATCATCGCTGCGCACCTCATCGGCGTCGACGCCTTCGACCAGCCCGCCGTCGAAGAGGGCAAGGTGTTGGCGAAGAAGTATTTGACGTCCTAGCTATTCTAGCGCCGAATGCGGCGTGATGATCCGCATTACCGATACCATTTCAATTGACGACTCCGAGCTTTCGGAATCCTTCGTGCGTTCGTCCGGACCCGGCGGGCAGAACGTCAATAAGGTCTCGTCAGCTGTGCAGTTGCGCTTCGACGCCCGGCATTCGCCGTCGCTGCCGAACGACGTCGCCGTGCGGCTGATGCGGATTGCCGGCAAGCGGCTGACCAAAGAGGGCGTTATCGTCATCGTCGCCCAGCAATATCGCGACCAGACGCGCAACCGCGCCGACGCGCGCGAGCGGCTGTTCGACATGATTCGTGAGGCCGCGGTGAAGCCGGTGCCGCGCCGGCCGACCAAGGTGCCGAAGGCGCAGAAGCGCCAGCGGATCGAGGGCAAAAAGCACCGCGGCCGCATCAAAAGCCTGCGCAGCGGCCGCCCGGGGCTTGAATAACGACTTGAATAGCGGGGGTAGCACGCCGCATCGCCTCGCGGACGCCTCGTCACGCCCCTAAAGTCGGGACGAACCCGAATCAGATCAATTTCATGCCGATCCGCCAGCTTTCAGAAGCCACCGTCAACCG
>DASUGZ010000071.1:0-6252 GCA_036273755.1 Pseudolabrys sp. | reverse complement strand
TGAAAATGATCTAAGTGGGCTTCTTATGCAAGGCATGCCCCGCTGGAACGATATTCTTAAATCGACGGATGCGTTGGTTGTGCAACGACAATATTCGGAATGGCTAAAGGTTGAAGGACTTGCTCGCGCGTACATTTCTTCTATCGCGATCGCACTGAAAATCTATCTAGAGTACTATTTGCAAATCGAGTTTGATCGCTCTCAGAGCGATGAGGATTTCGTATACATCAATCAAGTATGGATGAACAAAGTACCTTATCTTACAGAACACAGCGCAAATGCATATCTCGTCGCGAATTACCTGATGACATTCCAGCCCGGACTCAAAGCAATGCAACTCGCGGGATTGGTGGCATCTAAAATTGCTTTTGGCCAAGACCTTTTCAAACCTGGGGCGCTCGAAAAAATGAAAAAAGAACTGGTCGACAACGGGATAACTCTCCCGGCGATTGTCGAGACTTTATAGAGACCGAAGAGCGAAATCGCGATGTATGCTCCGTCAATCTGCCAAGCCCGCGCGTCACGCTTTGCTAACGCGCCCTACAATACTCACACCGCCCGATATCCACCATCCGCCATCACGATCGTCCCGGTGACAAAGGCCGACAAGTCGCTGGCCAAGAAGATCGCGGGTCCGACGATGTCCTCGGGCTTCCCGGCGCGGCCGAGCGGCGTGTGGTCCATGAACACCTTGACGTATTCCGGATGATTGGCGCGTGTCGATGCGTTGAGCGGCGTCTCGATGAAGCCGGGCCCGATGGCGTTGACGCGCACGCCGTCTTTGCCGAGTTCGGCGGCGAGCGCCTTGGTGAAGCCGAGCACGCCGTGCTTGCTCGCGGTGTAGGCGACCGACGACGGCGTGCGGATGTGCACGAAGGACTGGATCGAGCCGAGATTGACGATGCGGCCTTTGTTCGCGCGCAAATGATCGAGGAAGGCCTGCGTCACGTTGAAGGCGCCCATGAGGTTGATGCCGATGACGTCATGCCAGTCTTTGGCGACCGCCTCGGCATCCGCGGTGATGGCGTTGCGTCGCGCGATGCCGGCATTGTTGACCAGGATGGAAATGGCGCCGAGCTTGGCCGCGACCTCCGCCGCGACGGCGCGGCAGGCGGCGCGGTCAGTGACGTCGAGGGTGAGCGCAATCGCCTTGCCGCCGGCGGCTTTGATCTCGGCGGCGGTTTTCTCGGCCGTTTCGCCATTGACGTCGAGCACGGCGAGGCTTGCGCCTTCGCGCGCATAGCCGAGCGCGATGGCGCGGCCGATGCCGGAGCCCGCACCGGTGACGGCGGCGATGTGGTTTTGCAGCAGGTTGGCCATGGAAATCCTCCCCGGGATTGTTTTTCCAAGGCTAGCAGGGCGCGCGAGGGGCGCGAAACCCCATGTCACTTTCGTCATTTATTAGCGATAGCAATGAACCCGGGTGCCGCTGTTGCGCACTCATGCTAGTGTCGGAGCGGTCTGGATTCCCGGCGCCCGTGGCTTATGGTCCGCGCCCAAACGCGAAAGTCGATCGTCGTCGTCCATCGAGAGCGCTGACGCCGTGAACGAAATCCTTGCCCCGCCGATCGTGCCTGCCCGCGCCGCGCCGGTGCCGGTGTGCTTTTTCAACGAGCGGCGGCGCTTCCGCCGCATGGTCGGGCGCGGCGCACTGCTGGAATTCGTCACCGTCGGCTTCTACCGTTTCTGGCTCGCCAACGACATGCGCCGGCACCTGTGGTCGCACACCGCGGTCGGCGGCGACACGCTGGAATATACCGGCACGGCGCGCGAGCTGCTGATCGGCTTCCTGTTCGCCGTCGCGATCCTGGCGCCGATCTATTTCATCTACTTCCTGCTCGGCCTCGAAGCCGAGCGCTACAAGGCCTTCGCCAGCGCGCCGATGGGCCTGTTCTTCTATCTGTTCGCCCAATTCGCGGTCTATCGCGCGCGGCGCTACCGGCTGACCCGCACGGTGTGGCGCGGCGTGCGCTTCTGGATGACCGGCTCGGGCTGGAATTATGCCTGGCGCGTCGGTCTGTGGGCGATCGTGCTGATCTTCACGCTCGGGCTGACGCTGCCGTGGCGCCAGGCCGTGCTCGAGCGCTTCAAGATGCGCCATACGTCCTATGGCAACGTGCATGGCCGCTTCGTCGGCTCCGGCACCGATCTGTTCAAGCGCGGCTGGGGCCTGTGGGCGATCATGATGGGGCTGATTGCCCTGCCGATCGTCCTCGGCGTCTCCGGTCACGGCATCCTCGCCGGCGTCACGGCCTTTGCGCCCTTCATCGCGGCGCCGTTCGTCTACCCGATGTACAAGGCCATCGAGTGGCGCTGGTGGGTCGACGGCATCCAGTTCGGCGAGGTGCGCTTCGAATCGGGCATGCGGCGCGCCGACCTGATCGGCTTGTACTGGAAGGTTATCGGCTGGCTCTTGGTGATCTTTTCCGCGATGTCGACCTGGTTCGGCGGCGTGGTGGGCATCGCCGTCGCGGTCAACGGCTTCCGCCACACCACGGCGCAAGACATGGCGGTGATGATGCAAAGCGCCACGGTCCTGGCTCCATTCGCAGTGGGTTACGTGATGGCCATTCTGGCGCTGTGGGCGGTGACGCGCATCTATCTGATCCACGACGTGTGGCAGAAGGTGGCGCAATCGACCACCGTGTATAATCTCGGCACGGCGGAGGATGTCGTCGCCGAAGGCAAACTGGTCACGGCGCTGGGCGAGGGTTTTGCCGACAGCCTCGACGTCGTCGGCTTCTAGGTCGCGGCTTTTGGAAACGATGCGATGACGACCGAGTCTGACAAACCGGATCCCGCGCCGTCCGAAGCGGCGGCGGGCGAGGCGGCGCCGCCGCACCCGGCGACCTCAGTGCCGGCAATCCCGCAGCCTGCGGAAGCCTCCGCGACGCCGACGGCGGACGTCCCGCAGCCGGCCGCGCCTGCGCCCGAGACTGCGCAGCTTGAGCCGCCCGCACCTCATTTTTTCAACGGCCGTTCCAACCGCAAGCGCAGCGCGACGCTCAGCCTGGCGACCGCCGGGCTCGAGATCGTCGAGGATGGCATGCTGGTCGATGTGTGGCCTTATGCCAGCATCCGCCGCGCCGACGGGCCGCGCGAGGTCCTGCGCCTGCGTTCGGTGACGGCGCTGCCGCTGGCGCGCGTCGAAGTGTTCGATCCGGCGCTGCAGGCGGCGGTCGCGGCGCGCTGCCCGGCGCTCGATCTGGGCGAAGAGAAGCAGACCTGGCGCATTGTCGGCTGGTCCTTGGCGGCGGTCACCTCGATCGTGCTGCTCGGGGTTTACGTCGTGCCGATCGTCGCCGACCGGCTGGTGCCGTTTATTCCGCAATCCTTCGAGCGGCGTCTCGGCGAGGCGGTCGACAAGCAGGCCGAGGCGATCTTCGGCGGCAAGCGATGCACCGCTGCCGAAGGGCAGGCGGCCTTCGTGTCGCTGGTCGACAAGCTCAAGCAGGCCGGCGGCGTCGACGTGCCGCTGTCCGCGGCGGTGCTCGCCTCGCACACGCCGAACGCCTTCGCTTTGCCGGGCGGCAAGATATTCCTGCTCGACGGCCTCATCCAGAAAGCGGACTCACCGGACGAGATCGCCGGCGTGCTGGCGCACGAATTGGGCCACGTCAAGCACCGCGACCACCTGCGCCAGCTGATCCAGACCGGCGGCACGTCGTTTCTGTTCGGCCTGTTGTTCGGCGACGTCAGCGGCGCCGGCGCGGTGATCTTCGCCAGCCGCACGCTGCTCAATGCATCCTATTCGCGCGAGGCCGAGCAGAACGCCGACGATTTCGCCGTCGACGTCATGCACAAGCTCGGCCGCTCGCCGAAGCCGATGGGCGACCTGTTGCTGCGCGTCACCGGCGCGCAGGCCAACAAGAGCTACACCATCCTCGCCAGCCATCCGATGACCGAGGCGCGCCGCGAGGCGATGATCAAGGCGGACCGGCCCGCGACCGGCGCCGCGCTGTTGTCTGACGCGCAATGGCGCTCGCTGAAGACGATGTGCGGTGGCGTCGCCGCGGTGCCGGCACGCCCGGCGGCGCCGGCGCGGCCAGCGCCACCCGCCCGCTCCGGGCAAGGCGGCGAGGAAGGCGCGGGACGCGACCCGGGACTATCGCCGCGCGGCGACTCGGATTCCGGCGCCGACAACGGCGGCTAACGGCGGCTCAGGCCCGCTCGACCCTGGCCGCGTAGCAGCCGGGCGCGGCGAAATGGACGTGCAGATAGCGCGCGTTGTGGTCGGCGAACTGCCGTTCGATCGCTTGCTCGAGCGCGATGCCTTCGACCAGCTCCCAGCCGGTCATCATGCCGGCGTCGTCGAAGCCGCGCACTGCCAGCGTGCGCCGGCGCAACTGATCGGGCACGGCATCGACGGCATCGTAGGTCTGTTCGCCCGGCCGCACATAGATGGCAAAGCGCATGCGGTAGGGCGAGGCGACGGCGTGATGTTCGTAATTGACGAGGATCACCTCGTCGCCGGGCGTCGCGTCGGTCAGGCTGACGCGGCAGGGGTGCGGCCCGAAGGCTTTTCTGCGCACCGCGCCTCGCGCGGCCAGCTCGGCGTCGCTGAGTGAGAACAATTGCGCGAACGGTTCGGCCGGCAGGCCGGTAATGCGGAAATTCATGGCGTCCTCCTGTTGCTGCGAAGGACATGGGGCTGAAGGCTCCGGCCAGGACACCCGGTTTCGGCACCCGATTTCTGGCAGACTTCGCTCATCAAAGCGGGCTTGTCCCGCTCGCCAGCCGCTCGCGCACGCCTGCGTCGAAATAGATTGTGTGGTCGTACGAGTGAACGAGCACGACGGCATCCGGCGGCGCGAATTCGGCGAGCGTCTTGCAGATGAAACGCGACGCAGCGGCGGGGTCCGCCCGGCTATCGATGAGGTCGACCGACAGCCAGGCCTCCTGCGCCAGCGCCAGGGCGCGCAGCTTTTCGTCGGCGATCAAGTTGGCGAAGTTGGAAACCTCGGCGTAGCGATCTGGCACGCTGTTGAGAAAGAAGGTCCCGCTGGCGCCGGCAATGGCTGAGTTGACGAAGTACTGCTCTGGCGCGAGCGGCCCTTCGATGACGAAAGTGCCCTCGCCACGCGGCGGCAGAAACTCGCCGGGAAAGACCTTGTCGAGCCGCGCGCGCACGGCGTCCAGGGTCAACTCGACCCAACTCATCGACAGCACCACGCCGCTGACCATTCGACGCCCCCTCGTGCCTGAACGTGCAAATATTGCATCCACAATTGTTGGTTGACTTACTGTTCTCTTTTTGTTCTGATAAGTCAATAACCAAATGGGGAGGGGGCGTCATGTCGATCTGCCGGATAGCCGTAAGCCTCGTGGTGGCGGTCATGGCTGGCCAGGCAGCCTTCGCTGCCGACAGTTTTCACGATCTTTTGGTCGTCTACCGCTGCGAGGTGGTGCACCGGCTCGAGCAGATCTATGGGGCCGGAAATCCGGCGAGCGACCGCGACCGCTTCATCACTGTCACCGTGCCCAACCATCCGCACGGCTATGTGCAATGCATTTTCCACGACAGCCAGACGGGCCTTTATTGCGAGGCGGCGTCCGGCTTCTGGTTCAACAAGCCCGGCACCCTCCGCACGTTCCATCAGCCGGCGGCGGCGGTTGCCGCGCTGGCGCGGCTCGGTTTCGACACCGACGACTCGAAGGGCAATTTCAAGACCGACTTTCCGGTCGCCGCGCCGCCCAATTTTAACGCCGCCGCCGATTTTATCCTGCGCGCCTTGCACGACGGTTACGGCGCCCGCGCGGATTCGAATCTAAAATTCAATGCTCCGTTCGCGCCGAACACGCCGACGACCTGTATTCCGGTGAGCTGACGCGGCACGCCCGCTCAATCGCCGAGCCCCGCCAGCCACAGCAGCAGCAGCGGAAAACTGAAGATGGCCGAGGCGAAGAAGACGATAATCGCGGCGTCGCTGCGCGCGTGATAAAGGCTGACGCCGGCCAAGGCCATGATCGCCAGCAGCGCCACCAGAAGCACGAGGCCCCACGGCACGTCGTCCATGACCGCCGTGCCGCCCTCGCGGACGAAGACGGTGCCGATCACCGCCAGAAGCAGCGTGGCGAAAACCGCGCCCGAGGCGCCGAGCCACTTCATGGTGATTTGTCCGGTGCCGGCTCTTTCGCGAGCTCCGCGACCCAGCCTTCCACCTCCTCGCGCGACGCCCACATGCGCTGATGCGGCTCCAGATCGTTGAGCAGGCGCAGCACTTCGGGACTGTATACGACCTTGGCGCGCCA
>DASUGZ010000070.1:0-8944 GCA_036273755.1 Pseudolabrys sp. | reverse complement strand
CGGCAAAGTCATTTTCGCGCTTCGCCGCAGGGTTGCGGGGGCTTTTCCCGGGAACCCGGCGTCAAGTGCGGCATTCGTGCAACAGATGGCGACAAGACTGCTGTGGACGGTCTGGAAATCATGGCAATCGTCCGGATTTTTCGTTTAATTGCCGTCTGAGCGGGTTCACTCGGTCGCGCTTGGTGCGACGCGGAATGAGGGCAAAGATGCGGGTTCGGGGGTTGTCATTCGCGCTTTTGGGCGTCGGCCTGTTGATGGGCGGCTGCATGCAATCGGTCATGGAGCCGTCGTCGGACGCAAACTTCACCGCCCGCGACAAGAAGCTGCTGGCGGCGGCGCCGTATGAGAAGGCGACGATCCCGGAGCCGTATCGGCGGCACATCGTCGAGTTTCACCGTAAGGAAACGCCCGGCTCAATCGTGATCGATTCCGACGCGCGCTATCTCTATTACGTGCTCGATGGCGGCAAGGCGATCCGCTACGGCGTCACCGTCGGCGAAGAAGCCATGGCCTGGTCGGGCGTCGCCAAGATCGAGCGCATGACCGAGTGGCCGTCGTGGACGCCGACCCCCGGCGAGCGCGAGCGCATGGACGTGCCGGCTTACGTCGCGCCCGGGCCGCAAAATCCGATGGGCGCGCGGGCGATGTATCTGTTCGAAGGCAACAAGGACACGCTCTACCGCATCCACGGCACCAACCAGCCGGAATATATCGGTCAGGCGATCTCCTCGGGCTGCATCCGCATGACCAACGAGGACGTCATCGACCTGTACAAGCGGGTCAAGATGGGCACCGTCGTCGTGGTGCTGGCGCCCAAGCAGGGCGATTCGCCGTTTAACCCACGCGTGGCGTCGACCGGCGGCATGTTCCGCTAGCGTCGATTGAGGGCTGAGGACAAAACGGCGCCCCTCGGGCGCCGTTTTGGTTTCTTGTCCCGGGCGCGGCGCAGCGTGCGCATGGCGCACGGTGCACTGCAGACCCGGGATCATACTAAATTCGGAATCCGGTACGGCCCCGGATCAGCGGCACATCATGTCGCTTCGCTCATGCTGTGCCGCGTCCGGGGCAGGTCACACCCCCAGCGTCACGCGCACGATCTCGGGCGGCACGCCGAGCCGCAGCGGCACTTTCGAGCAGCCAAGGCCGCCGGAAACGATCATGTGACGGCCCTGCTCGACGATGTGCCCGTAGGCGAAGCGGGCGCCGTATCTCGACGGCGTCCAGGTCGGCGCGACGAAAGGCAGCCGGATCTGCCCGCCATGGGTATGGCCGGCGAGCGTCAGCGCGACGCGCGGCGGAATGCGGGTGAACACGTCCGGCTCGTGCACGAGAAGGATCACGGGGTCGCCGGTGGTGACGCGCGCGAGCGTACCGGATAGATCGTCCTCACCGCGGAAGCGGCCCGGCCCGACCCAATGCGCGAGCTGGTCGCCGAGCCCGGCCAGCCAGAAGCGCCGGCCGTTGTCGTCGAGGCGCACGGCGTCGTTTTCCATCAGCGGGATGCGCACGGCGGCAAGCGCCCGGCGCACGCCGGCAATGTCGTACCACCAGTCGTGATTGCCGAGGATGGCGTAGACGCCGAGCCGCGCCTTCAATCGGCCGAGCTCGGCGGCCCAGGCCTCGTTCGGCACATGCTCGGTGATGAAACGATGGGTGGCGAAATAATCTCCAAGGATGACGATCAAGTCGGAGTCGAGCGCCTGCGCCGCGTCGACCACCTCGCGCACGCGGGCGATGCCCATATTGGGGCCGCCGGCATGCAGGTCGGCGATGACGGTGATGGTCAAGCGGTGCGCGGCCGGCCAGTTCGGCGGCGCCGGCCGGTAATCCGTAACAATAAGGTCGGTGGCGGCTTGGGCGGCGGCATAGGCGGCGGTGCCCGGCATGACCAGGCTGGCGCCGCCGAGCGCCAAGCCCGTCCTGAGCAGGCGGCGGCGTGTCACGCCGGCCGCCGCTTGCGAATTCGGTGGATCGATCCCCATGCGGAATCACTAACCCCGCAACCATGGCGGCCAAATGGTGACCCGCATGAACTTTGCCGGAATGCTTAACGCGCCTCGGCCGGGCGCGGCGGCGGCAGCGGAACCGGCTTGCCGTCGACCAGCACGATCGCAACCACGGTTGGCGGCGGCTCGCGCACGTCCCACTCGCAGATGCGGTAGCCATGCGAGCGCTCGGCGATGTCGAGGTGGATGTGGCTGTCGTGATAGGGCGCGCCAGGCCCGAGCACGGTGGTAAAGCGCGCGCAGGCGGAATCGTGCAGCGCCTGCCGCAGCGGCTTGTCTGCCGTGACGTCGGTGAGTTCGATGCGGCGGCCGTCGGCCAACGTGAAAGAGCGTACGTCGATGGCGATGCCGTTGCCGTGGTTGCTCGGCTTGGCGCCGATGACGCGGTTGCGCGGCCGGCATTCGAAGTCGTCGTAGTTCTCGACGGCGTGCAATTCGGAGGCGAGCGGCGCCATGCGCGGCGCCACGTCCTCGCGCAGCCAGCCGGCAAAGGCCGTCGCCATGCCGCAGGTGAGCACCGGCGCCGGCTTGACGTCGACATGGGCGCCGTCGGTCAGCCACACCGCCTCGAGCGAGACCATGTCGCGGCCGCCACACGTGCTCGGACCGATCAGCCGCGGCAGCGGCGTAAACACCGCAAGCTTGCTCAGGCTCTGGTCGCAAGGCGTCGGCGCGCTGGTGACGTCGGCGCTGTTGAAATCGGGCCCGGCGGCCTCGCGGAAGGTCAGCGGTTCGACCCACATCGGCGGGCGCGGCCGCGGCAGCGGCACGTCCTCGGCCAGAGCAAGGCCCGCGCCGGCGGTCAAAACCGCGACGGCGAGCGCGAGCCGTGCCGCATCGACTGTCGAGCGCGATGAAGCCAAGCCGGCCCCCTCCCCGTATCTCGCAATGACCCTTTGCGCCGGATGGCGCGGCGGCTAACCTTAGCACCGGCCAGCGAGGGGCGCGGGCCCAAAAAGCAAGATTGAAAAAACAAGACCAGGAGAGGGATGCCATGCTCGGACTGATGCAGGATTGGCCGCTGCTGATTCACCGCGTTATCGACCACGCCGCCAAGTTCCACGGGCAGCGCAAGGTGATCACCCGCTCGATCGAAGGCCCGATCGTCGAAACCGACTACGCGCAGATCCGCGCCCGCGCGCTCAAGGTGGCGCAACGGCTGTCCAAAGACGGCATCAAGCTCGGCGACCGCGTGGCGACGCTCGCCTGGAACACGTGGCGGCATCTCGAATGCTGGTACGGCATCACCGGCATCGGCGCCATCTACCACACGGTCAATCCGCGGCTGTTCCAGGACCAGATCTGCTGGATCATCAATCATGCGCAAGACCGCATGATGTTCGTCGATTTGACCTTCGTGCCGGCGCTGGAAAAGGCGCTCGCAGAAAATCCGAACGGGCTGCGGACCATCGAACGCTACGTCATCCTCACCGACGCCGCGCATATGCCGAAGACCACGCTGAAGAACGCCGTCGCCTACGAGGACTGGATCGCCGAGGTCGACGGCGATTTCCAATGGGCCGCATTCGACGAAAATACCGCGTCCGGCATGTGCTACACCTCGGGCACCACCGGAAATCCCAAGGGCGTGCTTTACTCGCACCGCTCCAACGTGCTGCATGCCTTTATCGCGGCACTGCCCGACTCCAAAGGCATCGCCTCGCGCGACGTGGTCATGCCGGTGGTGCCGATGTTCCACGCCAATTGCTGGTCGCTCGCCTTCTCGACGCCGATGGTCGGCGCCACGCTGGTGATGCCCGGCGCCAAGATGGACGGCGCCTCGATCTACGAGCTGCTCGACACATACAAAGTCAGCTTCACCGCCGCAGTGCCGACGGTGTGGCTGATGCTGCTGCAAGACCTCGAGAAGACCGGCGCCAAGCTGCCGCACTTGAAGCGCGTGGTGATCGGCGGCTCGGCCTGCCCGCGCGCCATGACCAAGACCTTCGAGGAGGTTTACGGCGTCGAGGTGATCCACGCCTGGGGCATGACCGAGATGAGCCCGCTCGGTTCGCTCTGCACCATGAAGCCGGAATACGCCGCGCTTCAAGGCGACGCCAAGCTCGACGTGCAAATGAAGCAGGGCCACCCGCCGTTCGGCGTCGAGATGAAAATCACCGACGACCGCAACGAGGACCTGCCGTGGGACGGCAAGACCTTCGGCCGTCTCAAAGTGCGCGGCCCGGCGGTGGCGCGCGCCTACTACCGCGTCGACAACGATCCGGTATTCCAGAGCGACGGCTGGTTCGACACCGGCGACGTCGCGACGATGGATCAATACGGCTACATGCAGATCACCGACCGCTCCAAGGACGTCATCAAGTCGGGCGGCGAATGGATTTCCTCGATCGACCTGGAAAACCTCGCGGTCGGCCACCCGAAAGTGGCGGAGGCCGCGGTGATCGGCGTGTCGCATCCGAAATGGGACGAGCGGCCGCTGCTGGTGATCGTGCTCAAGAAGGGCGAGAGCGCGACCAAGGAAGACCTCCTCGGCTTCATGCAGGGCAAGATCGCGAAATGGTGGATCCCGGACGACGTCGTCTTCGTCGACGAGATTCCGCACACCGCGACCGGCAAGATCCAGAAGATGACGCTGCGCCAGCGCTTCAAGGACTACCGGTTTCCGGGCGTGCAGGCGGCAGAGTGAGGCCTGCGATGGCGAGGCCGCATCTGATTCCGCATCAGTTGTAGACCAGCGCGTTCAGCGCCAGCACCGCGACGGTCATCAACCCAAGAGCCAGTCCGAAAAACCTGGTGGTCGCACGGTCGCTCATCGCTTCAGCCCCTATGTCGGGGGACAAACGCGGTGGCGCCCAACTCGTTCCCGCCCCCGGGCGACGCTCCTTCCAAAACGTCGATGCCCGGCCGTTAAGGCCGGGCATGACATTTCGCATTTTGGAGGTTGGAGACGTGAAGGTTCTTGGAACGCTTCGTTACTCCGCCGCCTGCGTTGTGTATTGCAGCTTGTCCTGGGCGGCGACCAGGCGCTGCATGATCTTGAGATCGCGTTCGCGCAACTGCAGGCAGGCGTCGGCCCAGATCTGCACGATGCGGTCGAGTTCATCGATGTCGACGGGATTGACGACGTGGCCGGCTTTGAACACGGCGCGCGAGCCGACGTGTCGGCGGTGATTGCGCTGCATGAAATCGCGCGCCGCTTCGATCCCCTGCCCCGGCTCGACCACCATGTGCACCAGGCCGATCTCTTTCATTTCCTCGGCGCTGTAGATGCGGCCGGTAAGCATCATCTCCTCGGCGAAGGCCGCGCCGACGCGGCGCGCCACCAGGCTATAGGCGCCCATGCCGGGGAACAGGCCGAACATCGTCTCCGGAAAGCCGAATTTGGCGCCGCGTTCCGCGATGATGACGTTGAACGACAGCAGCGACTCGAAGCCGCCGCCGAGCGCATCGCCCTGCGCAAGGCCGATGGTGATCAGCGGCAGATCGAGCGTCGCCATGTTGCGGTGCAGAATGCGCACGCAGGATTCGCCATAGTCGACCAGCGCCTGCCGGTCGCGCGCGTAAATTTTGGTGAGGAAGTGCTTGAGGTCGCCGCCGAGACTGAAGACGCCGGGCGTACGTGAACCGAGCAGCAGATATTCGATGTCGGTCGGCCGGTCAGCAAACATCGCCGAGATGCCGCGCTGCCAAGCGTGAAAGTCCTCGAGGAAGTCCGGATTGTAGCTTGGCCGGCCGCGCGGACGCATGAAAGTCCAAAGCGCGGCGGCCTTTTCGTCCCAGTTCACCTCGAGCTGTTCCAGCCTGAACAGGCGCCGGGCGTCGGCCCCGCGCATGAGGTCCAGGAGCTTGGCATCATTGGCGAGGGTGGCCGGCTCTTTGGCGATCTGCGGCAGCGGCCAAGACAGCACCCGGCTAGGGGCCGAGGCGTACGACAACGCAATACTCTGCATTTCTGGGCACCACGTTAACAACTCCTTTACCCTAACAGAAAGTTGCGCCCTCGCCAATCTGCAATCAATTGTTAACCATTTTGGCCGTGACCGATGCCCTGGTCCCGCAGGCAACAACGTACTGAAAAACCTCAGTAAAATAGCGATTAACCACCAAGCCAGGTGGTGCTGGCCGCGCCCCGTTTCTCATCGTGAAAGGCCGGTCCGCAATGGGCGCCAAGACGCGACAATTTTATCGAATCCGGCATCACGGCATTTGCCACTTGTTTATCACGAGCGTCGATCGGCCGATTGATTTGCATCGTGTTGAAGATTGGCAGGTACCATCGGAGGATTGAAAATGCCACGTAAGGCCAAATGCTTATCAAGAGGGTCATCGAAACCTGCAAAGCGGATGCGGAGCTGGCTCCGGAGATCCGCGCTGCACTGGTTGAGTCGCTGTTTGCGCCGATCGCATCGCTGATCGTCGGCGCGATCGCCTGTTCCATTACCGGGGCGGCGGTCGCAGTGCGCGTCGGCAACAATTGGATTCTGGCGACTTCGATTGCGGTCTTCGCGATCGGTATGCTTCGGGTCGTCTCGGCAGTGCTGTACAGCCGCTACAAGAAGGCGGAGGGCCCGCCGGCGATCACCAAGCGGTGGGAGCACGTCTACGAAGCCGGCGCCTGGGCCTTCTCCAGCCTGTTCGGCATGCTGTGCTGGCTGACGCTCACGCAGACCAGCGACGGGGCACTGCAACTCGCGGTAACCACCACCGCGGCGGGGTACGCCGCGGGCATTTCGGGCCGCAATGCCGGACGTCCACTCATTGCCCTTGGCCAGCTCACCCTGACCACGCTGCCGATGGCGATCGCGCTGTTCACCTATCCCGATTGGGTCCACAAGTCGCTCGGCATCGTGGTGCTGTTGTTCATCTTCGGCATGGTCGATATCACGCTCAGCATTCGCGACATCATCATCCAGGCATTGACGATGACGCGCAAGGAAGCGGCGCTGGCGGCGCGCTTCCAGGAGCAGGCCAATCGCTTCGACGTCGCTCTCAACAACATGTCGCACGGCCTGTGCATGCTCGATCCGCAGGACCGCCTGCAGGTGTGGAACGAACGCTTCCTCGAGTTGCTGAACCTGCCGAAGGTGCCGGTGCGTGTCGGCATGAGCATCTCGCAGTTGGCCCGCCACAGCGTCCGCGCCGGCAATCACCGCACCAAGAGCGTGAAGCAGGTCATCGCCGAGCTGGTGCACGGGTTGCGCGAGGACAAGTTCGGCCAGTTTCACACCTCGCCCGACGGCGAACGCACACTGGCGGTCTCTCGCCGTCTCATGGCGGACGGCGGTTCGGTCGTTATTCTGGAGGATGTCACCGAGCGCAAGCGCGCCCAGGAGCGCATCACGCATCTCGCCAAGTACGACGAACTGACCGGGCTCGCCAACCGCACGCAGTTCCGCGAGCGCATCAATGCCATGCTGGCAACGGTGCACGAGCGGCAAAGCCCGCTCACCGTCCACTTGATCGACCTCGACCGCTTCAAGGCGATCAACGACACGCTCGGCCATCCGATCGGCGACAAGCTGCTCAAAGAAGTCGCGTTCCGCTTGAGCTCGGTCATCAAGCCGGGCGACATGATCACGCGCTTCGGCGGCGACGAGTTCGTGGTGTTGCAGACCGTGACCGAGCGCCGTCAGGACGCCGAGTGGCTGGCCAAGCGCATCGCGCGGGCGCTCAAGGAGCCGTTCGAGATCGACGGCCATCGCATGGACATCGGCGCCTCGATCGGCATCGCCATGGCGCCGATCGACGGCATCAACGCCGACGAGCTTTTGAAGAAGGCCGACATGGCGCTTTATTCGGCCAAGAACGGCGGCGGCGGCAGCCACCGGTTCTTCGCCATGGATATGGAGGCGGCGGTGCAGGAGCGCCGCGCGCTGGAACTCGATTTGCGCGACGCGCTCGCCTTGGGGCAGTTCCGGCTGAATTACCAGCCGCTGGTCGACCTGCGTACCGGCCGGGTGACGACCTGCGAGGCGCTGTTGCGCTGGACCCACCCGGAGCGCGGCGAGGTGCCGCCGGCGGTGTTCATCCCGGTCGCCGAGGAGACCGGGCAGATCATCGCGCTCGGCGAGTGGGCCTTGCACAGCGCCTGCACCGAGGCGGCGAGCTGGCCGCACGGCGTCAAGGTCGCCGTCAACCTGTCGCCGGTGCAATTCCGCGACCGCGGGCTCGCCTTGCAGGTGGTGACGGCGCTGGCGAAGTCGGGGCTGTCGCCGCAGCGCCTCGAACTCGAGGTCACCGAGCGATTGCTGCTCGAGGACAGTGACGGCACGCTGTCGACAATGCAGCAACTCAACAATCTCGGCGTCGGTCTGTCGCTTGACGATTTTGGCACCGGATATTCTTCGCTCAATTACCTGCGCAAATATCCGTTCCACAAAATCAAGATCGACCAGTCGTTCATCAGCGACATCGGCGACGAGCGCGGCGTCAAGGCGATCATCGGCGCGGTGGCGAGCCTCGGCGCCGGCCTCGACAAGATCGTGGTCGCCGAAGGCATCGAGACCGAAGACCAGATGAGGCTCGTCACCGAGCACGGCTGCCATGAGGGCCAGGGCTATCTGTTCGGCCGTCCGATGTCCGGCGAGGCCACCCGCGCGCGCCTGGAGACGCCGGTGACGCTGGCGCAAATGGTCGCTTAAGCGACCGCGGACACTTTCGCGAAGCAATTGCCGCGTGACGGGAGGCGGGGTCATTGCCCGCCTGCGCGCTTGCCGTTATCCCTGTGCGCCGGCGGCGGCGTTTCGGGGAGAACACATGGCGCGACGAGTTCGTCTGGGCGAGGAGCCGGCGTCGCGGCTCGCCGCATGGTCGCGGCGGCTGGCGCTGTTCGCGCTCGCCGTCGCCGCGCTCTCCATTCTCATCGTGCGCTCCAACCTTCTGGAGATCGAGCCGGCGCTCGCGACCTTCGCCGCGGCCCTGGTATTCGCCGCGCTGGCGATCCTGCTGGCGTTCCTGGCCTTCGCGGCAATCTGGCG
>DASUGZ010000069.1:0-8200 GCA_036273755.1 Pseudolabrys sp. | reverse complement strand
AACGGCCGTCTTTGCCGCACAACATCAGGACCGTGGCGACGACCTCACTCGGCTCGGCGAAGCGGCCGAACGGAATGCGCGTCATGTCGAATTTGAACGGGCCGTCGCGCACGGTGTTGGCCGGCCCCGGCGCGACGTAATTGACGTTGATGTTGTGGGCTGCGAGCTCGAGCGCCAGCGCCCGCGTCAGCCCGGCAAGACCGGCTTTGGCCGCTCCCGTCGGCGCTCGATTCGGGATCGGCATGTGGCCGAACAGCCCGCCCATATTGACGATGCTACCACCGCCGGCGCGGATCATCGCCGGCACTGCCGCCTGCGTGCAGTGAAAAGCGCCGTCCAGCGTGACGCGGATCGGCGCCTGCCAGTCGGCGTAGCTCAATTCAAGGAATGGCTTGGTGGCGTGGGTGACGGCGTTGTTGATGAGAATGTCGAGCCGGCCGAATTTCCCGACGATGTCCGCAATCATCGAGTCGACGGTCGCACGATCCGTGATGTCGCCAAGAACGGCAACGGACTTGCCGCCGGCAGCTTCGATCGCCGCCAGCGTTTCTTTCAGCTCCGGCCGTTGCGAACGCGCATTGATGGCAATGGAAGCGCCGGCGTCGGCAAAAGCGACGCCCATGGCGCGGCCGAGGTTGCGCGCGCCGCCGGTGATCAACACAACTTTGCCCGCGAAAGCGCCGCTCATGCGATGTCCGCCCTGCTCTCCTCAGCCATTGTGATGGCTGAGGATTGCCTTGTATAGGGCGGCACCATTCGCGCCACCGCCGGCTGTCCACGATGTGGAATGCCGACTACCCGCGATGCGCGACGCCGAGCGCTTCCTCGCCGCGATCGAGAATAAGCGGCACGATCAAGTCCTCTTCGTCGTCGAGGTGGCGGATGAGGCCCTTGAGCAAGACGCCGCTCGCCGCCGCATAATTTTCACCGCAGCGTTGCAACGTCTGCGGTTCGCTCGCCAGCGCGCGCAACAGCGCGTTGGCGGTCCGTGCGGTCTGATCCATGTCGGCGTGGATGGCGTGGTGGTCGCCTTCCAGCACGTCGAAGCCGCGCGCCAGCCGCGTCTCGGCGGCGCGGAAGATCGGAAAATAATGCAAATCTTCGATCTGATGATGCAGGTCGAGTTGCGACAGCAGGAATTGCAGCCGCGGCACCAGATGACGCGGAAATTGCGACGCCGACAATCGGCCATCGCGGAATTGGGTCTCGATTGTCTGAATCATGGCGGCAAGTTCGCGAAACATGTCGTGACGCGACAGCCAGAAGCGCGCCATCTCGCCGAGATTGGCGTGATCCTGCCATTGCTCGCGCGGAAAGCGCGCAATCAGCACGCGCAAATCCTCCGGCCAGCCGCTGCGGCGGGTCAGCGCCAGCGCGTCGATATCGGCGGGGTGGGGCGTTTCGATCGTCATTATCGCCTAGATACCCATTGCCAGCGGTTTTACCAACCGCTGTAAATGCGTCCATGACCGTTGTTGCCCGCCTCGCTTGCGACCAGGCGACCGCTGAGCGGCTCGCCGCCTTCCTGGCCGAAACCCTGGACGATGCGGTTTGCGCCGCTTTCGAGGACGACAGCGGCCAATGGCGGCTGGCAGTTCATTTTCCCGCGTCCCCGGATGAAGCGGCGCTGCGGGCCCAGGTTGCGCTGGCCGCCAGCGAAGGAGCGGCGGCGGCGTTGTCGATCGAAATGGTCGAAGACGTCGATTGGGTGGCGCAGAGCCTTGCCGGCCTGCGACCGGTGCGGGCCGGCCGTTTCCTCGTTCATGGCGCGCACGATCGGGGAAGCGTCAAGCCGAACGACATCGGTATCGAAATCGAGGCGGCGCTGGCCTTCGGCACCGGCCATCACGGCACGACGCGCGGCTGTTTGCTGGCGCTCGATGCTCTGGCGAAGCGGCGGCGGCGCGCCCGCGTACTCGATGTCGGCACCGGATCCGGTGTGCTGGCGATCGCGGCGGCAAACCGACTGCGCACGCGCGTCGTGGCGGGCGATATCGACCCGGTCGCGCTCGCCGCCGCGCGCGGCAATGCACGGCTCAACCGCACCGCGCCTGCGATCGCTTTTGTGCGCGCCGCCGGCACGAAGGCCCACACGATTACGGCCGCCGCGCCCTACGATCTGATCTTCGCCAATATCCTGCTCGGCCCACTGATGCGGCTGGCAGTGCCGCTCAGCCGGCTTGCCGCGCCCGGCGCGCATATTGTGTTGTCCGGCCTGCTTCCGGCGCACGCCAACGCCGCGCTCGCGATCTACCGCGCGCAAGGCCTCGTGCTCGAACGCCGTATACCGCTCGAAGGCTGGGTGACGCTGGTCATGCGGCGGCCGTCATAGGCGTCCCTTCAGCTGCCTCGCAATCCTTGCGCAGGCCATTGATTAGACGGTCAAATTTATGACCTTGGATATGTTGGCGGCGACGCAGCCGACCGCGCATGCCTTAACCGGCACCCGGTGCATGTCTGCGTTGCCCGGCGCACGAAGCGCGTTAGAGTGCCAGGCATGTTCGAGGCCCGCTTCCAATCCTTCGACGATTCGAACGAGCGCGCGCAGGCGTCAGCGCATCTCGCGGCGCTGCGCACCGAGCTCAAGCGGCGCGGGCTCGACGGGTTCATCGTACCGCGCGCCGACCGCCAGCAGAACGAATACCTGCCGGCAAGCGAGGAGCGCTTGGCCTGGTTGACCGGCTTCACCGGCTCGGCAGGCGCGGCCATTGTGCTCGCTGGGCGCGCAGCGATGTTCGTCGATGGCCGCTACACCGTGCAGGCGCAGAGTCAGGTCGATACGAAACTCTTCTTCATCGAACACTTGGTCGACGCGCCGCCCGACAAATGGCTCGAGCAGAATCTGCAAGCGGGCATGACGGTCGGCTACGATCCCTGGCTCCATACGTCCGAAAGCGCGGACAAGCTGAGGAAAGCCTGTGCCACCGCCGGCGCCGAGTTGGTGGCGGTGGAGAGCAACCCGATCGATGCGCTGTGGAACGATCGCCCGAAGCCGCCGGCGGGCAAGGTGACGCTGCGCGACATCAAGTTCGCCGGCGAAAGCGCCGCCGACAAGCTCAAGCGCGTCCAGGACGAACTCAAAAAGCTGCGTGCCGACGCGCTGGTGGTGTCGGACCCGCAAAACGTCGCCTGGGCTTTCAACATCCGCGGCTCGGATATCGCGCATACGCCGCTGGCGCTTGCCTTCGCGGTCGTGCCGCGCGAAGGCAAGCCCGCGCTCTATGTCGACGGCGGCAAGCTCGACAATCAAACGCGCCCCGCGCTCGATGAAATCGCCATGGTACGCGCGCCCGAGGCGCTCGCTGGCGATCTCGCGCAATTGAAGGGCAAGACGGTGCGGCTCGACCAGGCGAGCGCCGCCGAGGCGCTAATGCGGCTCATATCAAGCAATGGCGGCAAGCCGGCGCGCGGCGCCGACCCGATCACGCTCATGAAGGCGGTAAAAAGCCAGGCCGAGATCGCCGGCAGCCGCGAGGCGCATAGACGCGACGGCGTCGCGATGGCGCGCTTTCTCGCCTGGCTTGACCGCGAGGCACCCAAAGGCAAAATCACCGAGATCGATACGGTCGAGGCGCTGGAAAGCTTCCGCCGCGATACCGGCCTGCTCAAGGACATTTCGTTCCCGACCATTGCGGGCTCCGGACCGAACGCGGCAATCGTGCATTACCGCGTCACCCGCGCAACGAACCGCACGCTCGGCATGAACGAGCTGTTCCTGATCGATTCCGGGGCGCAATACGAGGACGGCACCACCGACATTACCCGCACCGTCGTCATCGGCACGCCTGCCGACGAGATGCGCGACCGCTTTACCCGCGTGCTGAAGGGCCACATCGCCATCGCCACCGCGATATTTCCCGAAAACACCAGCGGCGGCCAACTCGATCCGCTGGCACGCACCGCGCTGTGGCAGGCCGGTCTCGACTTCGATCACGGCACCGGCCACGGCGTCGGCAGCTATCTGTCGGTGCACGAGGGACCGGCGCGCATCTCCAAGCTCGGCACCGTGGCGCTCAAGCGCGGCATGATCCTGTCGAACGAGCCGGGCTATTACAAAACCGCGGCCTACGGCATCCGCACCGAAAACCTGGTGCTGGTGATCGCCGCACCCAAGCCCGCCGGCGCGGAGAAGCTGCTCAATACGTTCGAGACACTGACGCTCGCGCCCATAGACCGCCGGCTGATCGATACCCGCATGCTCACGCCCAAGGAGCGCGGCTGGGTCGACGACTACCACGCGCGTGTGCGGGAGGAAATCGGCCCGCTGCTCGACAAGGCAACACGCACCTGGCTCGACGCCGCGACCCGGCCGCTCGGAAATCCGTAATGGACGCCCGGACGTCCGCGTCACCGCCGTTGGTCAAGATCGCACCGCGGCGCCTCTTGCCGCTGCTGATGGCGATGACCGCCATCGGACCGGCGACGCTCAACATCCTGGTGCCGGCGCTGCCGGGGCTGGTGACGCGCCTTGGCTCCGACACCGGCACGGTGCAGTTGACGCTGACGCTCTATCTGCTGAGCCTCGCCGCGGCGCAATTGCTGCTCGGGCCTTTGTCCGACCGCTTCGGCCGCAGGCCGGTGGTGCTGGCGGGGCTGACGCTGAGCATCGTCGCTTCGCTCGCCGCCATCGCCGCCTCCTCGATCGGCGCCCTGATCGGCGCCCGCGTCATTCAGGCTGTCGGCGCCTCGACCGGCATCGTTATCGGCCGCGCCATCATCCGCGACCTGTACGAGCGCGAGCGCGCGGCCGCCATGATCGGGCTGGTCACGACCGCCATGGTGATCGCGCCGATGGTATCGCCGCTGATCGGCGGCATCCTCGATACTGCCTTCGGCTGGGAAGCGATCTTTTTATTCATCGCCACCTTCAGCGCCGTAGTGTTGCTGTGGGCCGCGCTGGTGCTGCCGGAAACGCGACCGGCGAGCGTCGCGGATGCTCCCGGGATGCTGGTTCAGCATTGGCGCGCGCTCATCGGCAACGCCAAATTCCACGGCTATGTGCTTTGCGGCGCGCTCGGCTCGGCGCCGTTTTTCACATTTCTCGGCGGCGGGCCGCATGTGGTGGTGACCCTGATGGGCCGCACCTCGGCGGAATACGGCATGTGGTTCGCCGTGACGTCGCTCGGCTACATGAGCGGCAACTTCACTGCCTCGCGGCTGTCGCAGCGCTTCGGCGTCGACGCCATGATTATGGCCGGCATCGGCTTCGAGCTTGCCGGCGCGAGCCTCACCGCAATCCTGGTGGCAACTTTGCCGGACGCAGGGCCGGCGATCATCTTCCTGCCGCAGCTCGTCATCTCCTACGGCAACGGACTGCTGCTGCCGAACGCAATCGCCGGCGCCATCAGCATCCGCCCGCAGGCGGCCGGCGCCGCCGCCGGCATGACCGGCTTCGCGCAGATGGCGATCGGCGCGGCTTCGACCCAGGTCGTCTCGATCCTGCTTGCGGGCGCGCATAGCGCCATGCCGATGGCCTGGCAGCTGGTGGCGGTGGTGGTGGCGACGGCGGTGGCGTACCGGATCCTGGTCCGGCGTAACTAAACTATAGGCTTCCAGCTTGCACAGGCCATGCTCTGCGCGGGGTTTCTTGGCGAAGAGCGCATGCCGATTGTTCGAGAGCGCAGCTTAGGAAATGAGTTTCAGCCACTCATCTTCTGTCAGCACCGTAACGCCGTGCTTCTTGGCTTCGGCCAATTTCGAGCCGGCGCCGGGGCCGGCGACAACATAATCGGTTTTTTTCGACACCGAACCGGAGGTCTTGGCGCCGAGGCGTTCCGCCGTAGCCTTGGCCTCGTCGCGAGTAAACTTCTCCAGCGAACCCGTAAAGACCACAGTCTTGCCGGCGACCTTTGAGTCGGTCTTCGGCTTTTCGGCGTCGAGAACATCGACCTCTTTTTTCAGCCGCTCGACGATTCCGAGATTGTGCTTCTCGCTGAAGTAAGCCCGTATCGCCTCGATCACGGTATCGCCGATCTGGTCGAGCGCATCCATCTCGGCGATCGCCTCTTCATCGCCTTTGGCCACCTTCAAGCAGGCGTCACGGAACACCTTCCAGGAGCCATAGCCGCGCGCCAGCGCCCGCGCCGTGGTCTCGCCGACATGGCGCATGCCGAGCGCGTAGATGAAGCGCTCCAGCGAAATCCCGCGGCGCCGGTCGATGGCCGTGAACAGATTCCGCACCGAGGTTTCGCCGTAGCCCTCCTCCTCCAGCAGTTCGCTTTTGTGTTTCCTCTCCAAGGTAAAGATATCAGCCGGCTCCCTCACCCATTCCTTCTCATAGAACAATTCGATCTGCTTCTCGCCAAGCCCCTCGATGTCGAAGGCGCCGCGCGAGCTGAACAATTTCAGATGCTCAATCCTCTGGAACGGGCAGGCGAGCTCGCCGGTGCAGCGGCCCCGGGCGCCCTCCTCGCCGGTCGCGGTTTCCTCGCGCACGATGTCGGTGTGCAGGTAGCAAGGGCATTTCTTTGGGAAACGATAAGGCTTGGCATCCTTCGGCCGCTTATCGAGAACGACGTCGACCACCTGCGGGATGACGTCGCCGGCGCGCTGGATGATGACGGTGTCGCCGATGCGGATGTCGCGGCCCTCCCGCAGCGGCTCGCCGTCGCCGCCGATGCCCTTGATGTAGTCCTCGTTGTGTAGCGTCACGTTCTGCACGATGACGCCGCCGACGCCGACCGGCTCGAGCTTGCCGACCGGCGTCAGCGAGCCGGTGCGGCCGACCTGGATTTCGATATCGCGCAGCACCGTCATGGCGCGCTCGGCCGGGAATTTGTGCGCGATGGCCCAGCGCGGCGAGCGCGAGACGAAGCCGAGCCGCTCCTGCCAATCCAGGCGATCGACTTTGTAGACGACGCCGTCGATGTCGTAGTCGAGCCCGGCGCGGCCATCCTCGATCTTACGATGGAAGGCGATCAGTTCCTCAGTCGAGCGGCAGAGCCTGGTCAGCGGATTGGTCTTGAAGCCGCAGCTCTCGAACCACTTGATCATGCCGGACTGCGTATCTTCCGGCATGTCGCTCATCTGCCCCCATGCATAAGCGAAAAAGCCGAGCGGCCGCGAAGCGGTAACGGCGGGATCCTTCTGGCGCAATGACCCGGCGGCGGTATTGCGCGGATTAACGTAGAGCTCACCGCCCGCCGCTTTCTGACGCGCGTTGAGTTCGAGAAACGCCTGCTTGGTCATATAGACCTCGCCCCGCACCTCGCAGATTTTCGGCACGCCTCTGCCCTTGAGCTTCTGCGGCACTTCCTTGATCGTTCTGATATTGGCGGTGACGTCCTCGCCTTCCGCCCCATCGCCGCGAGTGGCGGCGGTGATAAGTTCGCCGTCTTCGTAGCGCAGCGACATCGACAGGCCGTCGATCTTCGGCTCGGCGGAAAAGGCGATTTTTTCATCTTCGCCCAATTTGAGAAACCGGCGGATGCGGGTGACGAAATCGACGACGTCCTCGTCTGCCATGGCATTGTCGAGTGACAGCATCGGCATTGCGTGCCGGATTTTTCGGAAGCCGCGCGACGGCGCAGCGCCGACTTTCAGCGACAACGATTCCAGCGTGCGCAGATCGGGAAAGCGCGCCTCTATGGCGTTGTAGCGGCGGCGCAGATCGTCATATTCGGCATCGGAAACCGTCGGCCGGTCCTGCTGGTAGTAGCGCCGGTCGTGCGCGGATATCTCGACCTGCAAGCGTGCGTGTTCGGTCTTCGCTTGCTTGGCGGTGAGAAGGTCGACAGCGGTCTTGTCAGTTCTGACGCTTGCTTTGGCCATAGTACTCGACGGATTAACTCACCCGCTTAATCAGCCGCTCGGCGGCGGCGCGGGCTTCCGCGGTGATCTCGGCGCCGGCCAGCATGCGGGCGATCTCCTCGCGCCGCTTTTCGGCCGCCACCTCGGTGACCCGGGTGGCGACCCGCTTGCCCTTCTCCAGCGCGTCCTTGCTGATGACATAGTGGCGGGCCGCCTGCGCCGCCACCTGCGGGGCGTGCGTCACTGCCAGCACCTGGACGCCGGAGGCGAGCTTGGCGAGCCGCACGCCGATGGCGTCGGCGACCGCGCCGCCCACTCCGGTATCGATCTCGTCGAAAACCAGGGTCGGCGCTGAACCGCGATCGGCCAGGACCACCTTGAGCGCCAGAAGGAACCGCGCCAGTTCGCCGCCGGAAGCGACCTTCATTAGCGGCCCGGGCCGCGTGCCCGG
>DASUGZ010000068.1:0-17854 GCA_036273755.1 Pseudolabrys sp. | reverse complement strand
ACCTCAATGGTCACGTGCGAAAGGCCCTCGATGCCTTCGAGCCGCGCCTTGTAGGCTGACGGCGCCTGCGGGTGATCCGACACCACCGCGGCGATCAAACCGACATGGCCGGGGCCGAGCCGCCACAGATGCAGATCGCTCACCCGGTCGCCCTCGATCTCGAGATGGTCGCGGATATGGCCGGCCAGATGGCGGTCCGGCACCATGTCGAGCAGCACCGTGCCGGTCGAGCGCAGCAGGCTGACCGACCAGCTCACAATGACGGCGACGCCAACCAGCGCCATCAGCGGGTCGAGCCAGACCCAACCGAACAACAGGCCGCAGGTCAGCGCGACGACCGCCAGCACCGAGGTCAGCGCATCGGCAAGCACGTGGACGTAAGCGGCACGGTAGTTGCTGTCGTGGCTGCCCGCCGCAGGGTGGGCGTGGTGATGGTGTTCATGATCATGGCCGTGATGATCGTCGCCGTGCGCATGGTCGTGATGATGGTGACGATCGAACAAAAGCCAGGCGCTGGCGAGATTGACCAGAAGGCCGACGCCCGCCAGCGGGATCGCCTCGCGGAAATGGATGGCGACCGGCGCGTAAAGCCGCGTCACCGCCTCGTAGCCGATCGCCGCCGCGATCAGCGCCAGGATCACGGCGCTGCAGAACGCCGCGAGTTCCCCCATCTTGCCGGTGCCGAAGGTAAAGCGCGGATCCTGGGCGTGGCGGCGCGCGAAGCGGTAGGCCAATGCGGCAATCGCCAGCGCGCCGGCATGCGTCGACATGTGCCAGCCGTCGGCCACCACCGCCATCGAACCGAACAGGGTGCCGCCGACGATTTCGGCCACCATCATCGCCGCCGTGAGCGCCACCACGAACCAGGTGCGCCGCTCGTGGCGGTCGTGCCTGGCGCCGAGAAAGACGTGGTTGTGCTGCCAGGGCTCGATCGAATGGGTGTGCATAAGGCGCCTCTCGCGTTAGCTCGCCGCCGAAGAGATAGGCGCGGTTGGCCCACCGCGCAAACGCCCCTGCGAGGCTATCCGGCCATCCGCCGCATCAGCGCCTGCGCTTCCTCGGCCAGAATCGCTGTTAGTCTTGCCGCCGGCAGTTCGCGGCCGAGTGCGGCCGCCTGCCCCGCCCACATCCCGGTGAAATCGCCCGACCCCTGCGCCTGCGCCTTGGCATGCAGCGGCGCCAGCGCGCCGCCGGCGAGCGGGAACTCCGGCACGATGTCGCTGATCGGCCCCAGTTCGCGGATCACGCGATTGATCAAGCCGCGCGCCGGGCGTCCGCTGATCACATTGGTCACGACGGTGCCGTCGTCCCCCACGGTTTTCAGCGCCGCGCGGTGCGGCGCGGTGATCTTTGATTCCGGGCAGAACAGAAATGCCGTGCCGATCTGCACGGCGGCGGCGCCCAGCGCCAACGCCGCGACGATGGCGCGCGCGTCGCCGAGGCCGCCAGAAGCGATCACCGGCACCTTCACCGCGTCGACGATCTGCGGCACCAGCGCGAAGGTGCCGATCTGCGTCGTCAGATCTTCGGTCAGGAACATGCCGCGATGGCCGCCGGCCTCGACGCCTTGCGCGATGACGACGTCGCAGCCGTGCGCCTCCAGCCAGCGCGCCTCCGCAACCGTGGTCGCCGAACTCATCACCTTGCAGCCTGCGGACTTCACGCGCTCGACCAACGCCGCCGCGGGTAGGCCGTAATGGAAACTCACCACCTCCGGCTTGAGGTCTTGCACGGCGGCGCAGAGCGCATCGTCGAACGGCGCGCGGTTGCTCGAGGGCACCGGCGCCGCCGGATCGATGCCGAACTCGGCGTAATAAGATTTAAGCTTTTCACGCCAGGCATGTTCGCGGGCATTGTTTGGCACCGGCGGTTTGTGGGCGAAGAAATTCAGATTGACCGGCCTGTCGGTCGCGGCGCGGAATTTTTCGACCTGCGCCCGCAACCGGGCGGCATCGAGCATTCCCGCCGGCAACGAGCCGAGACCGCCGGCCTGTGCCACCGCGATCGCCAGCTCCGTGTCCATCGCGCCGGCCATCGGCGCCTGCACGATCGGGTGTTCGATCTTCAACAGATCGAGGAGGCGTCGGTCCGGCCACATCTGCGTTTTCCCCGGCAGGGATGCGCGCAAGCTTAGCGCCGCCATCGGCGCGGCGAAATTCGTAAGGCGTGAAGCGAGCCTACGCCGGTGGCGGCAGGGAAACTGTAGGATAATATTCACATCTTCGTGAAGGCCCGCGTTTTCAGGTTGACTGCGCCGCTGTTAGGAATATTTTCACGCCATCCGGTCCGCCGAGGGCGCTTCATGAGGCGTCATGCAAGCGGGACCGCCTTGATTGGGCCGATATCGGGCAAACCCCGGCATCGGCGATGCGGCGCCCGCGCGGGGGAGACGAACGCTCCTCCCCCTCCCGGGCGGCGCCGGGGTTCCGCCCGGGGGCACTATGACCCCCCGCGAGGAGCTCGCTCACGGCGGGCCGCAAGGCTTGCCCGAGGCTCAACAAGCAAGGGTCGCCCAGAAGGGGCCTGCGCTCGCGAGCCGGAGGCGAGGCGAAACGGACCGTCAGAAAGCGCGGCCCGGCGCCGTATGGACGCCGCGTGTGGCGCGCCGAGAGGCGCCGTGCATCGGTGACGATGCACGCACATAAAGACTGGACGCGCCGCTTGGCGCGCCACCTCCCTCGCTTGTTGCGAGGGCAAGAAGAGGAAGACGGCCTCCCCGGGGCCGTTAAAGAATACGGGCGATGATGCACGTCCGCTGTTTGAAAATTGAATCAGAGAAAGACGGTCGCTGACGGAAGCGGACGGGCAAGGCGCGCCGAATTATTCGGCGACGGCGATCCGCGCGGGCATCGCGACATCGCGCGGGCGCGCGACGCGTTCGCCGATCCAGCGCGTCGCGGCAATCGCCAGCACGGCGACGCCGATGCCGGCGAACACGTCGACAAAATAGTGGCCGCCGCCGATCGGCGTCGCCAACAGCATCAGGCCGTTGCCGAGCAGCGCGATCGGCCGCATCCACCAGATCGCCCACAGCGCCCACAGGTAAAGCACGGCGGCCGCGGCGTGAAAGCTCGGAAACGTGACGATGCCGACCAGATGCTGCAAGTCGAGCATGCGCAGCGATCCGTCGCGCACGCCGGGAAAGTCGCGGAGCTGGTCGAGATAGCCGCCGGGCTTGATATTGGCGTAGTCGGCGGGTGAAAGGCCGAGCTGTTGATAGGCGCCGAGCGCCGGCAGCAAGATCGAGAGGATCGTGGTCGCGATCAGCGCGAGCGCAAAGGCAAGGGTGAATTGCTGGATCCGGTTGAAATGACGGCAGGCGCCGAGCAGCACCGGCATGCCGAACACGGGCCAGGCGATCATCATGTAACCGACCGCCAAATAGCGGATCAGCCACGGCCGATCATTGACGAAACCGAGAAAGCCGCGCCAGTCGAAGCCGAGCGCGCGATCGAGCGCGGCGAGATTGGCATCTTGCAAGGGCAGACCGGCGGCGGCCGCAACGTAGGTGAGCGGCGTCATCAGCGCGATGATGAGCACGATCTGCATCGCGCCGCCGACGATATAAGCGGCCCTCTCGTAACCTTGGAAGCGGTGGCGCGCGCAATAGTAGATGCCCGCCAGCGTGGCCGCGACAGCGGCCGGGAACAGCATGCTTGCCGGCTTGATCGAAAACCCGGTCGCGGGCAGCGCAAACGCCAATGCGGCCGCCATGGCGGCGACGGGTACCCAGTTGAAGGTGAACAGCCGCCACGCCGCTGTCGCCTGCGCCCGTACCATGTCCGAACGATCTCCCGGATAAGTGCGACAATAACGCGCGGCTTGCTTATTGAATGCGAAAGGTCATTGAATACCGGCCCTTTGGTCAACAAAGCGCTAACGCTTCGTTTCGCAACAGAGCGAGAAACCGGATCGCCGGATGAGCCCTGCCCGCAGCCATGGCCGCTATCCCTATTCGCCCATCGCCGGGCGCAAGGTCTATGACTGGCCGGGCGGCAAGAGGCTTGCCGTCTATATCGCGCTCAATCTCGAATGGTTCAGCTTCGGCGATGGGCTCGGCGCGGAACTCGCGCCCGGCGGCCCGCCGCCCGACGTGCTCAATTACGCTTGGCGCGACTACGGCAACCGCGTCGGCGCGTTTCGCCTGGCCGACTTGTTTGCCGCATTGAAGCTGCCGGTCGCGCTGCTGGTGAATTCGCAAATGTACGAGCACGCGCCGCAGGCGGTCGCCGCTTTTCCCGGCGCCGAAATCGTCGGTCACGGCCGCACCAATTCCGAGCGTCAGGGCACGCTGAGCGAAGCGGAGGAACGCGTGCTGATCGCGGAGACCACCGCGGCGATCGAGCAGCATTCCGGGACGCGGCCGCGTGGCTGGTTGGGACCGTGGATCTCGCAGTCGCCGCTCACGCCCGATCTCTTGCAGGAAGCGGGCTACACGTATCTGCTCGACTGGTGCCACGACGACCAGCCGACGTGGATGGCGACGCGTCAGGGCCGCATCCTCTCGGTGCCCTACCCGCAGGAACTCAACGACATCCCGCAGATCGTCGTGCGCAAGCGCGAGGGCGCCGACTTTGCCGACATGATCGTCGACGCTTTCGATGTGCTGCACGACGAATGTGCCAAGCGCCCGCTGGTGATGGGTCTCGCGCTGCATCCCTACATCGTCGGCCAGCCGCACCGCTTCAAGCATCTGGCGCGCGCGCTCGGCCACATGATGCGCAAGGCCGACGACAAAGTCTGGTTCACCACGCCGGGCGCCATCGCCGCGCATGCCGCCGCGCTGCCGCCGGGGACCGTCGTATGACCGTCGGTCCGCTGTCGGACATCGCGCCGCTGTTGCCGGAGCGCGGCGCCTTGATCGGCCTCGACCTCGGCACCAAGACGATCGGCGTTGCGACTTCCGATCCGGAGCGCAAGCTCGCGACGGGCGTCGAAACCGTGGCGCGCAAAACTTTCACCGTCGACGCCAAGCGACTCTTGGCGCTTGCCGCCGAGCGCAACGCCGCCGGCTTCGTGCTCGGCCTGCCGGTCAACATGGACGGTTCGGAGGGCCCGCGCGCGCAATCGACCCGCGCCTTTGCCCGCAATTTCGAGAAACTCACTTCGCTGCCGATCGCGCTTTGGGACGAGCGGCTGTCGACCGCCGCCGTCGAGCGCGATTTGATTGCGGCCGACATGAGCCGTGCCCGCCGCGCCGAAGTCATCGACCAGCACGCCGCCGCTTTTATTTTGCAGGGCGCGCTCGATCGCCTGGCGGGACTCAAAGAATGAGGGCGGAGCTTGCGCCCCGCCCTCGATACTCCACTCAACTTACGCTCAGCCCATTAGCACGACGTGTAGTCGGGCCGCCCGTAACCAAGGTTGCCGGCGCAGGCCGGGGCGCCATCATTGCCATGGTGCGCGGCATAGTAACCGGGACCCGGCGCATAGGCGTAAGAGTCATCCGGAGCGTAGGCATAGCCCGGCGCGTAACCGTAGCCGTAGTAGCCGTTGTCATAGTAGCCGTTGTCATAGGCGCCGCTCGCGATCGCCGCGCCGGCCAGCGCGCCGACGCCGAAGCCGATCGCGGCGCCCGCGCCGTTATGCCAGCCGTGATGGCCATACCAGCGCGCCTGGCTCGGGGTCGCCGCCGCCAGCGCCAGCGCGCCGGTCACAACCGCGGCTGCGGCATATTTCGAAATGCGTTTCATGGTTCATCTCCGTTTCTGGTTTCTTCCGCCCTTCGTGTGAGCGTTCCTCGTTCTCGTCCCGGTTCCGCATAACGGTACCGGTTCCGGCGACATCGCCGCCGGTCTCGATTGTCAACTTATGCGGCGGCGGCGCGTTCCGTTAACCGTGCGTCGTCGCGATAACGCTTCTGTGTGGACCGTTTGATCGCCGGGCCTTGCCGGGAACGTTGGTTCCGCCTATAGCAATCGCTTTAATGAACATTGCGCCGAAATCGTCCTTCGTGCTCAACCAACGGCACTTGTTGGGCATCGAAGGACTCTCCCGCGCTGAGATTTCCGGCCTGCTCGACCTCGGCGAGGAATTCGTCGAACTCAATCGCCAAGTCGAGAAAAAGCGCACCTCGCTGCGCGGCCGCACCCAGATCAATCTGTTCTTCGAGGTCTCCACCCGCACGCAATCGTCGTTCGAGCTCGCCGGCAAGCGGCTCGGCGCCGACGTCATGAACATGTCGACCGCCTCCTCGTCGATGCGCAAGGGCGAGACGCTGATCGATACCGCGATCACGCTCAACGCCATGCATCCCGACATTCTGGTCGTGCGGCATCAATCGTCCGGCGCCTGCGCCCTGCTCGCCAGCAAGCTCGACTGCTCGGTGATCAATGCCGGCGACGGCGCCCACGAGCATCCGACGCAGGCGCTGCTCGACGCCCTTACCATCCGCCGCAACAAAGGCCGCATCGAGGGCCTGCTGGTGGCGATCTGTGGCGACATCCTGCATTCGCGCGTCGCGCGCTCCAACATCATCCTGCTTAACCAGATGGGCGCGCGCGTGCGCGTGGTTGCGCCCTCGACGCTGCTGCCGCCCGGCATTGAGCAGTTCGGCGTCGAGGTCGCGCGCGACATGCGCGAGGGCCTCAGCGGCGCCGACATCGTCATGATGCTGCGCCTGCAGCGCGAGCGCATGAACGGCTCCTACGTGCCGTCGATCTCCGAGTATTTCCACTTTTATGGCCTCGACGAGAAGAAGCTCTCCTACGCCCAGCCCGACGCGCTGGTCATGCACCCGGGTCCGATGAACCGCGGCGTCGAGATCGACTCCATCGTCGCCGACGGCACGCAATCGCTGATCCGCGAGCAGGTCGAAATGGGCGTCGCCGTCCGCATGGCGGTGCTGGAAGCTTTGTCGCGGAATTTGCCGAACGCTTGAGTGTGATGTAGCCCATGTTGTCCGACCGCCGCCCGATCCTGCTCGCCAATGCCCGGATCGTCGATCCGTCTCGCGATTTCGATATCGTCGGCGACCTGTTGATCGCCGACGGCGTGATCCGCGAAGCCAAGAAGGGCATCGGCGCCGGCGGCGTGCCGGAAGGCACCGACGTCATCGACTGCCGCGGCAAGCTGGTGGCGCCCGGCCTGGTCGACATGCGCGCCTTCATCGGCGAGCCCGGCGCCGGCCACCGTGAGACCTTCGCCTCGGCGAGCCAGGCGGCCGCGGCCGGCGGCGTGACCACGATTGTCTGCCAGCCCAACACGTCGCCGGTGATCGACGATCCGGCGACCGTCGATTTTGTGCTGCGCCGCGCGCGCGACACTGCGATCGTGCATGTCCATCCGATGGCGGCGCTGACCAAGGGCCTCGAGGGCAAGGAAATGACCTCGATCGGCCTGTTGAAGGCGGCCGGCGCGGTCGCCTTCACCGACGGCGACAAGAGTGTGATCAATGCCCAGGTGATGCGCCGCGCGCTGACTTACGCCGGCGATTTCGACGCGCTCATTGTCCACCATACGGAAGATCCCGACCTCGTCGGTGACGGCGTCATGAACGAGGGCGAATTCGGCGCCCGCCTCGGCCTGCTCGGCATTCCGAAGGCGGCGGAAACGGTCATGCTCGAACGCGACATCCGCTTGGTGGCGCTGTCTGGCGGACGCTATCACGCCGCGTCCGTAACCTGCGCGGAATCGCTCGAGGTGCTGCGGCGCGCCAAGGATGCCGGGCTCGATGTGTCGGCTTCGTGTTCGATCAACCACATCACGCTCAACGAAAACGACATCGGCCCCTACCGCACATTCCTGAAGCTTTCGCCGCCGCTGCGCGCCGAGGACGACCGCAAGCTGCTCGTCGCGGCGGTCGCCGACGGGCTCGTCGACATGGTGATGTCGGATCACAATCCGCAGGACGTCGAGACCAAGCGCCTGCCTTTTGCCGAAGCGGCCCCCGGCGCGATCGGGCTCGAGACCATGCTGGTCGCGGGCCTGCGCCTGGTGCATTCCGGCGAAATCGACCTGACGACCCTGCTGCGGGCGATGTCGACGCGGCCGGCCGAGTTGCTCGGTCTGCCCGGCGGCACGTTGCGGACCGGCGCGCCGGCCGACGTGATCGTCGTCGATCTCGACATGCCCTGGGTGCTCGATCCGGCCGAGCTCAAATCGAAATGCAAGAACACGCCGTTCGATGAAGCCAAATTGACCGGCCGCGTCGTGCGCACCATCGTCGCCGGCCGCACCGCTTACGAATACGTATGATCCTGGCCCTCGCCTTCGCGGTCGGCTATCTGCTCGGCTCAATTCCGTTCGGGCTGATCCTGACGCGCGCGGGCGGCGGGCCCGATGTGCGCACCATTGGCTCGGGCAATATCGGCGCCACTAACGTGTTGCGCACCGGCCGCAAGGGCCTCGCTGCCGCAACGCTGATCTGTGACGCGCTCAAGGGCACCGCGGCCGTGTTGCTCGCGGCGCATTTTGCGACGGCGGAAGCGGCGCTCGCCGCCGCACTCGGCGCCTTTCTCGGCCATCTGTTTCCGGTGTGGCTGAAATTCAAAGGCGGCAAAGGCGTCGCCGTCTATATCGGCCTGCTCATCGGCCTCTACTGGCCGGGCGCGTTGATCTTTTGCGCCATCTGGCTTTTGGTCGCCTTCGCGAGCCGCTACTCCTCGCTCGCCGCGCTCACCGCCAGCGCAGTCATACCGTTGATCTTGTGGCTTCTTGGCCAGCCTGAGACGGCAGCCCTGTTCCTGATGCTGACCGTCCTGCTCTGGATTATGCATCGCACCAATATCGGCCGCCTGCGCACCGGCACCGAGGGTAAAATCGGCGCTAAAAGCACTACCGACCATAGGTTGTAGTCTTATAATTCGAGTTGTAGTGCGCCGCGCCTTAAGCGATGCTCGACCCCCTATGTTGGGGGCGTCATTGGGCGAGCGGGTAAAACTGACGGATGAGCAGCGGCTCGACTGGCTGCGTCTGATCCGCACCGAGAATGTCGGGCCGCGCACGTTCCGGGATTTGATAAACCACTTTGGCGGCGCGCGCGGCGCGCTCGAAGCCTTGCCCCGCCTTGCCCGCCGCGGCGGCGCTTCGGGCCCGGCACCGAGTTTTTCGCGCGAAGATGCCGAAGCGGAGATGAAAGCCGCGCGCACCCGCGGCATCGAGTTCGTCGCGCTCGGCGAACCAGATTATCCGCCGCGGCTAATGATGATCGACGACGCACCGCCTTTGCTGGCGGTACGCGGCAAGCTCGACGCGCTGGCACGGCCCTCGGTGGCCATCGTGGGTTCGCGCAACGCTTCGGCGGCCGGCGTCAAGATTGCCGACCGGCTGGCGCGCGAACTGGGCCCGGCCGGTTTCGCTATCGTATCGGGGCTCGCGCGCGGCATCGACGCCGCCGCGCATCGCGCCAGCCTGGCGACCGGCACGGTCGCGGTGCTCGCCGGCGGCCACGAACACATTTACCCAGCCGAACATAGCGAACTGTTGGAATCGATCCTCGCCGACGGCGCCGCCATCTCGGAAATGCCGCTCGCCTGGGAGCCCCGCGCGCGCGACTTCCCGCGCCGCAACCGACTGATCTCGGGGCTTGCAGTGGGCGTGGTGATCGTGGAAGCGGCGCGCCGCTCCGGCTCGCTGATCACCGCGCGACTTGCCGGCGAACAGGGCCGCGAAGTGTTCGCGGTGCCGGGCTCGCCGCTCGATCCGCGCACGGAAGGCACCAACGGCCTGCTCAAGCAAGGCGCAATCCTGGTCACCGAAGCGGCCGACGTCATCAGCGTGCTGGAGCCGATCCTTGGCCGTGGCTTCGATCTGCCGGCGCAGGAGCCCGAGCACGAGGGTCCCGGCCCGCTCGATGTCGAGCCGGGCGACGACGAGCGCGCGCGCATCATCGGCCTGCTCGGCCCAACCCCGGTTTCGATCGACGATCTGGTACGCCTGTCGCGCACCCCGCCGGCAATCGTGCGCACGGTGCTGTTGGAACTCGAAATCGCCGGCCGGCTCGAACGCCACGGCGGCGGCATGGTGTCGCTGCTATAAGATGCGATCCGAATCGCGGACCGCCGAAATGTTCAGGAAATTCCTCTTCTTCTCGGCCATCTTTGCGTTGTTCTGCGTGCCTGTTCGGGCGCAAGAGCAATCCTTCGCCGCCTTTGTCAAAGACCTGTGGCCCGACGCACAGGTCAAAGGGGTTACCCGCGAAACGTTCGACGCCGCGCTGCGCGGCGTCACGCCCGATCCGCGCGTGATCGCCGCCACCAAGCGCCAGCCTGAATACGGCAAGCCGGTCGGCGCCTATGTCAACGACATCGCCTCGCGCGGGCGTATCGCAAACGGGCAACGCAAGGAAAAGGACTGGGCGAAGATCTTCGATACGGTGGAGCAGAAATACGGCGTCGAGCGCTCGGTGCTCCTCGCACTGTGGGGCATCGAAACCGACTACGGCGCCGAGAAGGATCACTGGGACGTCTTCCGCTCGCTGGCGACGCTCGGCTACGTGCGCTATCGCCATCCATACTTTCGCAACGAGCTCCTGGTCGCGATGAAGATCATGCAGGACAACCATTTCGGCCGCGACCGCATGGTGAGTTCCTGGGCCGGCGCCATGGGCCAGACCCAATTCATGCCGAGCAACGTCATCGACTATGCCGTCGACTTTTCCGGCGACGGCAAGGCCGATCTCTGGGGCAGCGTGCCGGACGTGCTCGCCTCCACGGCCAACTATCTTGCCAAGGAGCACTGGAAACGCGGCCTGCCCTGGGGCTTCGAGGTCACGGTGCCGAAAGGCTTCGACTACCGAAAGAGCCGCGCCAGCTTCGCCGACTGGAAAAAGCTCGGCGTGCGCCGCGCCGATGGCAAGCCGTTTCCGCCCGCCGGCCCCGGCGTCTTGTTTTTCCCGAGCGGCGCCCACGGGCCGGCCTTCATCGCCACGGAAAATTACGCCGCGCTCAAGGAGTACAACAACTCGGATGCCTATGCGATCGCGGTCGGCCATCTCGCCGACCGCATCAACGGCGGGGCGCCGATCAAGGCGGCGTGGCCGGCCGACGACCGTCCGATCTCGCGCGATGCGCGCATCGCCTTGCAGAAAAAGCTCGCCGCACTCGGCTACAAGGTCAACGACTTCGAGGGTCACATCGACTTCGATCTGCGCGACAATATCCGCGCCGAGCAGGTCAAGCTCGGCATGCTGCCGGACGGCAATCCGACCGCGGCGTTTGTCGAAAAATTGGGCGTGTCGACAAAATAGACTCAAGCGCTCGAGCCGCTACGGCCTGAAATTGATGTATTTAAAATTTAAACTCATAGGTTGCAGTCGGCTGAAAGTCCGTCTCTTTCACGCCTAATTTGGCTGTTCTTAAAGGTTTCCAGGGCACCCTGATTTGACAGTCAGGCGTGCCTTCACCATGTTCCGGCCAAGCCAACCGGCCGATTCCACGCGTAAACGAACCGGCGGCGGCTCTTAACCCATTGGAATTTCATGAAAGTTGTCGTTGTCGAGTCGCCATCCAAGGCGAAAACGATCAACAAGTACCTTGGCCCCGGTTACGAGGTATTGGCTTCCTTTGGCCATATCCGAGACCTGCCGGCCAAGGACGGATCGGTCGATCCGGACAATAATTTCAAGATGCTGTGGGAGGTCGACCCGCAGTCGCAGAAGCGCGTCAACGACATCGCCCATGCCCTCAAGGGCGCCGACACCCTCATTCTGGCGACCGACCCCGACCGCGAGGGCGAGGCGATTTCCTGGCACGTTCTGGAAGCCCTCAACGAAAAGAAGGCCCTGAAGAGCCAAAAGATCGAGCGCGTCGTCTTCAATGCCATCACCAAGCAGTCGGTGACCGAGGCGATGAAGCACCCGCGCGCCATCGACGACGCGCTCGTCGACGCTTATCTCGCGCGCCGCGCGCTCGATTATCTGGTCGGCTTCACGCTGTCGCCGGTGCTCTGGCGCAAGTTGCCGGGCGCCCGCTCGGCCGGCCGCGTGCAATCGGTCGCGCTGCGGCTGGTCTGCGACCGCGAACTGGAAATCGAGAAATTCGTCGCCAAGGAATATTGGTCGATCGTCGCCAAGCTGGCGACGCCGCGCGGCGACAGTTTCGAGGCCCGTCTGGTCGGCGCCGATGGACAGAAGCTGCAGCGGCTGGACATCGGCAGCGGCGTCCAGGCGACCGACCTCAAGAACGCGCTCGAAAGCGCGACGTTCACCGTTGCCGCGGTCGAAGCAAAGCCGGCCCGGCGCAATCCGCCACCACCCTTCACCACCTCGACCATGCAGCAGGAAGCAAGCCGCAAGCTCGGTTTTGCGCCCGCCATCGCTATGCGCCTGGCGCAGCGGCTCTACGAGGGCGTCGAGATCGACGGCGAGACGACCGGCCTCATTACCTACATGCGCACCGATGGCATCGACCTCGCACCCGAGGCGATCGCCGACATTCGCTCCATGCTCGGCAAGAATTACGGCAAGGAGTACGTGCCGGCGAGCCCGCGCGAATATCACAACAAGTCGAAAAACGCCCAAGAAGCGCACGAAGCGATCCGCCCGACCAGCGCCAGCCGCACGCCGTCCGAGGTCGCCAAATATGTCGACCGTGACCAGGCGCGCCTCTACGAACTGATCTGGAATCGCGCGGTCGCGAGCCAGATGGAATCCGCCGAACTCGAGCGCACCACCGTCGACATCGTCGCCAAGTCCGGCGGCCGCACCATCGACCTCCGCGCCTCCGGCCAAGTGGTCAAATTCGACGGCTTCCTGACGCTTTACCAGGAAGGCCAGGACGAGGCATCCGACGACGAAGAGTCGCGCCGCCTGCCCGCGATGTCGGAAAACGAGAAGCTGGCGAAAGAGGCGATCGAAGCCTCGCAGCATTTCACCGAGCCGCCACCGCGTTTCTCCGAAGCGGCCTTGGTCAAGCGCATGGAAGAGCTCGGCATTGGACGGCCTTCGACCTACGCTTCGATCCTGCAGGTGCTGCAAGACCGCGGCTATGTGCGTATCGACAAGAAGCGGCTCATCCCGGAAGACAAAGGCCGCGTCGTGGTCGGCTTCCTGGAAAGCTTTTTCCAGCGCTACGTCGAGTACGATTTCACCGCATCGCTGGAAGAGCAGCTCGACCGCGTCTCGAACAACGAGATCAACTGGAAGAAGGTCCTGGAAGACTTCTGGACCGGCTTTATCGCTGCGGTCAACGACATCAAGGAGCTGCGCATCACGCAGGTGCTCGACGCGCTCAACGATCTGCTCGAGCCGCATATCTTTCCGGCGCGCGAGGACGGCGGTCCGGTGCGGCAATGCCCGCAATGCGGCAACGGCCAACTCTCGCTCAAGGTCGGTCGCTTCGGCGCCTTCATCGGCTGCTCGAACTATCCGGAATGCACCTTCACCCGGCAGATGACGCCCGGCGCGAACGGCGTGCAGACCACCAAGGTGCTCGGGACCGATCCGGTGACCGGGCTCGATGTGACCATCCGCGGCGGACGGTTCGGGACCTATCTGCAGCTCGGCGAACAGGCGAAGGCCGAAAAGCCGAAGAAGGGCGAGAAGGCCGAGAAGCCGCCCAAGCCGAAGCGCGCCAGCCTGCCGAAAGGCGTGTCGGCCGACGATATCGATCTCGACAAGGCGTTGGCGTTGCTGTCGCTGCCGCGTGAAGTCGGCAAGTCTCCGGAAGACGGCGAGCCGATCCTCGCCGGCGTCGGACGGTTCGGTCCCTATGTCAAACACGGCAAGGTCTACGCGAGCCTGGAAGACGGCGACGACGTTCTCACCGTCGGTCTCAACCGCGCCGTCACCTTGATCGCCGAGAAGATCGCCAATCCGAAAAAGGGCCGCCGCTTCGGCGCCGATCCGGGCAAGACGCTGGGCGAGCATCCCGACAAGGGCGGCCCGATCGTGGTCAAGAACGGCCGCTTCGGTCCTTACGTCAGCCACAACGGCGTCAACGCCACGATTACCGGCGACAAGACGCCGGACACGATCACCTTGGACGAAGCCGTGGTGCTGCTCGATGCCCGTGCCGCCATGATGGGCAATTCGCCAAAAGGCCGCCGCGCCGCCGGCCGCAAGAATGCCTCCGGCAAGGCCGCGGCTTCACCGGCCGCCAAGCCGAAGAAGCCGGCTGTGGCTAAACCAAAAAAGGCAGCCGCGGTCGCAGCCCACGCCAAGCCGGCACGCCGCGTTAAGGCCGCCGAATAGCTAGCGCAGCCTCATTGCGATCATTACATTTACCGAAACGCGCCGTTTTGGCGCAGGACTTTTATTTTGAACAAGCCAACCAAAAAGATTCTCCCCTTCCCATCCAAGGCTGACATTCTCGCTTTCATCGGCGAGCGCCAAGGCAACGTCGGCACCCGCGAGATCGCCCGCGCCTTCGGCCTCAAGAACGACAAACGCGCCGAACTCAAGCGTCTGCTGCGCGACCTTGCCGACGACGGCACGGTGGAAAAGCGCCGCAAGAAGCTGCATCACGCCGGCACCCTGCCATCGACCGTGCTCGCCGACATCACGGCGCGCGATCGCGACGGCGACCTCATCGCCACGCCCGACGAATGGGACGAAGCGGCGCACGGCGCGGCGCCCAAGATCCGCGTTCACACGCCGCGCAAGGCGCGCCCAGGCGAAGCCGCCGGCCTCGGCGACCGCGTGCTGTTGCATATCGAGGAAACCGACGAGGACGGCGGCATCCGCCACCGCGGCCGCGTCATCAAGATCATCGATCATCCCAAGCAGCGCGTGCTCGGCATCTTCCGCAAAGCGACGCATGGCGGCGGACGTCTGGAGCCGGTCGACAAGAAGATGCTGGGCAAGGAATTGAACATTCCCGCCGGCAGCACGAACAACGCCCAGGATGGCGACCTGGTCGCGGTCGAAACCAGCCGGGCGCGCCGCCTCGGCCTGCCAACCGGCCGCGTGGTCGAGCGGCTCGGCTCGCTGGCGAGCGAACGCGCGGTCAGCCTGATCGCCATCCATGCACATTCCATCCCGAGCGTGTTCCGCCACGACACGCAGGCCGAAGCGGACGCGGCGCGGCCGGCGAGCCTCGCCCATCGCGAGGACTGGCGGGATTTGCCGCTCATCACCATCGATCCGCCCGACGCCAAAGACCACGACGACGCGGTCCATGCCGAGTTGGACAGCGCCGGCAACAATCGCGGCGGCTTCATCGTCACCGTCGCCATCGCCGATGTCGCGCACTACGTCACGCCGGGCTCCGCGCTCGACCGCGAAGCGCTGGTGCGCGGCAATTCGGTCTATTTCCCCGACCGCGTGGTGCCGATGCTGCCAGAGCGCATTTCCAACGACCTGTGCTCGCTGCGCCCGCGCGAGGACCGCGCCGCGCTCGCCGTGCGCATGACGATCGGCGCCGACGGCCGCAAGCGCTCGCACACGTTCCACCGCATCATGATGCGCTCGGCCGCCAAACTCTCCTACCAGCAAGCGCAATTCGCGATCGGTGGCCGCACCGACGAGGACACCGAAGCGCTGGTGAAGCCGGTGCTGGAGCCGCTCTACGCCGCCTACGAAACCCTCAAGCGCGCGCGGGACGAGCGCGGGCCACTGGATCTGGATCTGCCGGAACGCAAAATCCTGCTCAAGGCCGACGGCACGGTTGACCGCGTCGTTGTACCCGAACGGCTGGAGGCGCATCGGCTGATCGAGGAATTCATGATCCTCGCCAATGTCGCCGCCGCCGAAACGCTGGAAAAGGCCCGCGTGCCGCTGATCTATCGCGTGCACGACGAGCCCGGCATGGAAAAGGTCAATGCGCTGCGCGAATTTCTGGCGACGCTCGACATTCCGTTCGCCAAGGGTGGCGTGCTACGCGCCGACGCCTTCAACCGCGTACTCGCCCAAGCCAAGGGGCGCGACGCCGAGCTGCTAATCAACGAAATTGTGCTGCGCACGCAATCGCAGGCGCAATACGCGGCGGAGAATTTCGGCCATTTCGGCTTGAACTTGCGCCGTTACGCGCATTTCACCTCACCGATCCGCCGCTACGCGGACTTGATTGTGCACCGCGGCCTGATCCGCGCGCTCAAGCTGGGCCCGGGCGGCTTGCCCGAGGCGACGGATATGAAGGCGCTCGGCGAAATTGCCGCTCAAATATCGGCAGCCGAACGACGCGCCATGCTGGCCGAGCGCGAGACCAACGACCGCCTGATCGCACATTTTCTCGCCGACCGCATCGGCGCAACCTTCGACGGCCGCGTCTCCGGCGTGCACCGCGCCGGGCTGTTCGTGAAACTCAACGAGACCGGCGCCGACGGCTTCGTACCGGCGCGCACCATCGGCAACGAATACTTCCGCCACGACGAGGCCGGCCACGCCATGGTCGGCTCGCGCACCGGCGCGCACTACCGGTTGGGCGACCGCGTCACCGTGAAGCTCGTGGAAGCTGCGCCGGTCGCTGGCGCGCTACGCTTTGAGTTGCTATCCGAAGCCCGGCCGGGACGGCCGCCTCGCCGCGACAGACGCGACGAGCGGCGCAACCAATATCGCCCGCGCGGCAAACGGCGGAAGGCACGATGAGAGACACGACGGACCAAGTGCAAGACTTTCTGCGCCGCATGGCGGCGGTGGAGCGCGATCTCGGGCATCCGCATGTCGAGCCGCGCGACGCCGCGACCCTGATTCTGATCGACCGCTCCGATCGCGAGCCAAAAGTGCTGCTCGGCCGCCGGCACCCGGATTCCAAGTTCATGCCGGGCATGTTCGTGTTTCCGGGCGGCCGCACCGAACTGCACGACCGCACGATGCCGGCGGTCAGCGAGTTGCACCCGGAAGCCGAAAAGAAGTTGCTCACGCGCGTGAAGGAAACTCCGAGCGCTTATGCGCGCGGTTTTCCCCTCGCCGCCTTGCGCGAAACCGCCGAGGAGACCGGCTTGCTCATTGGCGTCAAACGCGACCAGCCGCCGGCGTCGCCGGGCGGGTTGTGGGAGGAATTCGCCAAGGCACGCGTCTTTCCGGACCTCGGTGAGCTTCATTTCGTCGCGCGCGCCATCACGCCGCCCGGCCGAACGCGTCGGTTCGACTCCCGCTTCTTCACCACCGACGCATCCTCGGTTGCGCATCGCATCGAAGGCGTTGTCGGACCGAGCTCCGAACTCGTCGAACTGGCATGGATGCCGGTTTCGCAGGCGAAAACGCTTAAGGACATGCCGATCGTGACCGGCGTTGTCCTCGACGAACTCGCCAACCGCGTCGCCGCCGGCATGAGCCACGACCTGCCGGTACCGCTGTACTTTATGGAAGACGGCAAATTCTTTCGGGAATTGCTGTAAAAACAGGCCTTTCTTGACATTTTGGACTTTGTCACTAGGGTCCGCCGAAAGAGCCGCCCGAACAAATTTCAAGGACAATAGCCATGGCCAAAGCCGCCAGTCTGAAGATCAAGCTCGTCTCCAGCGCCGGGACCGGGCATTACTACGTGACCAAAAAGAACTCGCGCACCCAGACCGACAAGCTGGCGAAGAAAAAGTACGATCCGATCGCCAAGAAGCACGTCGAGTACCGCGAATCCAAGATCAAGTGAGCGTCGTGCTGCGCACGCTGTTCGCCGCCCTGCTGTTTGTCCCCTTGGCGCTCGCTCCGGCAAGCGCCATGGAGAAGCACAGACTGGCGCTCCAGATCAGCGACGACAGCCCCGAGAAAATGAACGCGGTGCTCAACGTCGCCGCCAACGTCTCGAAATATTATTCAGACAAAGGCGACGAGGTTGAAATCCAGATCGTCGCTTTCAATGCCGGCCTCAATATGCTGCGCGCGGACAAGTCGCCCGTGCTCCAGCGGTTGAAGTCGTTCAAACAAGGTATGCCCAACGTCACGTTTCTCGCTTGCGAGAACACGCTGGAGTCCATGACCCGTAAAGAGGGCAAGGAACCGCCCCTGGTCGACAACGCCACGCGCGTCAAAGCCGGC
>DASUGZ010000067.1:0-7410 GCA_036273755.1 Pseudolabrys sp. | reverse complement strand
GTCCAGTACGTGAAGATTTGCAGTCTGTATGGTGCGGGGTTCTATTACATCCCGGGCACCGATACCTGCTTGAAAGTCGGCGGTTGGGTCCGCCAGTACATTGGCGCCAATGCCAACGGCAACCTGACCAACGGTAACCTGGGGTCGCTCAACACCAATACCTTGGGCAGCAACAACGGCTGGAACTGGAAAGCGCGCGGCTACATCACGGCTGATGCCCGCACGCAGACCGAGTTCGGCACGTTGCGCGGCTACATCGCGGTCGGCGGCAGCACGCAAGGCCAGTCCGGCAACAGTTCGTTCAACAGCAACCGCGCCTTCATCCAGTTGGCCGGCTTCACCTTCGGCGTGGCGCAGTCGTTCTACGATCTGTACCCGGCTCCGGCTCTGTCGTACTTCGGCGGCATGATCAATCCGTCGTCCGACACCGGCGACGGCGGTCAGACCGTGTCGGCCTACACCGCGCAGTTCGGCAACGGCTTCTCGGCGACCTTGTCGCTGGAAGCGCCGCGTACCACGACGGTGTTCAACGCCGGTACGTTTGGCTCACTGAACGCCACGGGCGCGTTCTGGGGACCGGGCTCAGCGACCGGCGCTCTGGCGCAGTCGTCGGGCAACGTGCGTTACCCGGACGTCGTCGGCAACCTGCGCATGGATGCCTCATGGGGCGCCGCCCAGATCATGGGTGGTATTCATGACGTCGTTCCCGGCTATTACGGCACGGCGACCAACCTGACGACGGCCGCCACGACAGCGACGGGCAATCCCGCCTATGCGACCGGTTGGTTCATCGGCGCCGGCGCGAAGATCAACTTCCCGTCGATCGGACCTGGCGACTACTTCTCGTTCCAGGTCAACTACACCCAGGGTGCGCTCGGCTACGTGAACGACGGCGCCACCACGGGTGCCGGCGTGATCGCGCCTCCGGCCGCAGGCGGCTACTACTCCGCATACAATGGCGGCGTAGGCGGCAACTACGGCTTCGGTGTCATCACCGATGGCGTATATGGCGCCGGTGCCGGCCTCGATACTGGCGTCCATCTGACGACCGCTTGGGGCGTCAACGCCGGTTACGAGCATCATTGGAACAAGCGGTGGCAGTCGTCGCTGTACGGCGCCTACATTGCCGTCAGCTACGACGCTACGGCCAATGGCAACCTGTGCTTCAGCGAAGGCTTGGCCGGCGTTGCGGGCTGCGACAACAACTTCGCCTACTGGGCGGCTGGTACGCGGACGCAGTTCAACATCGACAGTCAGACCTATGTCGGTCTCGATGTGGTCTACACCACGCTCGACCAGAGAATGGCCATCCCCGGCACCTACGCTTCGGGTCAGGGCCAGCAGCCTGTGGCAGCGCGTACGCTCTCCGACCAGAGCGCGTGGATGGCGGAGTTCCGCTTCCACCGCAACTTCTATCCCTGATCGGATAGTCGTCAGCTGACAACAATCGCCCCCCGGCGGGAAACCGCCGGGGGCATCTTCCGTAACGTGAATAGCGTCTCGATGTCGATGCAACTGGGCCCGCAAGGTTCACGCGACCTGCTCGAGGTCATTCGCCTTGAGCGGCGCGCTTTCGCCGCCAAAATCAGGATGGTGCGGGCGGTGCTCGGCTGGAGCCAGAGCGAGTTCGGCTTCCGCGTCGGACTGACCCAGCGGGCCATCCATAAGATCGAACAAGGCGATACTGAGCCGCGTCGAACTACGGTTCGCATGATCGAAGAAGTCTGGCGCGAGGAAGGTATCGAGTTCGAGGATTTGCCCGACGGTGGGTTTCGTCTGAGCGTGCGGTCCCCGCTCATCGAGCGTTTGGCCCCGGCCGAATCGCGCGGGCGGCACGCTGCACGGACACAACTCGGCATTACCGCTATTGGGCATCGATTGCCGGCCTACCGCGCGTAAAGCGCACAAGCCCCGATTTTTAAACATGGCTTGGAGCGGGCAGCCGTCGCGGCGGCAGTTATGCCACTGCGATTGCCACGTCATGGCGTTGGCACTATACCGGAGCGGACAGACGGAGCCCGCAATGACCGCGCGGATTTACAAGCCGGCTAAGACTGCCATGCAATCCGGTCTCGCCAAGACCAAAGGTTGGGTTCTGGATTTCGATCCGGAAGCGCCGCGCACCGTCGAGCCGCTGATGGGGTGGACGTCGTCGTCCGACATGCGCCAACAGGTGCGCTTGTTGTTTCCGACCAAGGAAGAGGCGACCGCTTATTGCGAGCGCCACGGCATCGCCTATCAGGTGTTCGAGACGGCGCCGCCGGTCCGGCACGTGATCTCATATTCCGACAATTTCGCGTTCAAGCGGCGCGACGCCTGGACCCACTAGGGCCGATCGCCGTCTGACGCGGGGGCCGGTTTCGTCAGGATGCCGGGGCGGTTTCAGGCGTGCCCGACCGCTGGCGGAGCAGTGAGACGAAACGTTCCTCCGCCATCGGCTGGCCGAGCAGGAAGCCCTGGCCAAAATCGCAGCCCATGCTGACCAGCGCCAGAGCATCCGAGGCTTTCTCGATGCCCATGGCGACCGCGTTGCGTCGGTGAAAGTGGGCGAGATCGATCACCGCCTTGCACAAGGGCATATTGACCTTGTCAGTGCCGCAGTCGGTAATGAATTTGCGGTCGAGCTTGAGTTCGACGAAGGGAATTTCGTCGAGTTGCGCCAAAGCGGCGTGGTTGGCGCCGCTTTCGTCGACGGCGAGATGCACGCCGTGGGGCTGCAGCCGCTGGCTGAGCGATACGGCGAGCGCGAGGTCGGAAACGATCTGCGCCTCGGGCACGTCGACGATGAGGCCGGCCCAGCCTTCCGCGCTCGGACGGTGCGTCGCCACGATGTCCTCGATCGGCAGCTTCGACAGTGTCGCGAGCTGCATATTGACGGTCAGCGGAATATGGACGCCGACCTTGGAGAAGATCGCGCCGGTCTTGAGCGCGCTCTCCAGGGCCCGCTCGGACAGCTTGGCGATGTCATCTTCCGCCGCGTCAGGCATGAAAGCCCTCGGCAACAGTATGCCGTGCTGTGGATGACGGGCGCGGGCGTAGGCCTCCGCGCCGGCAAGCTTCTTGCGCCGCAGGTCGACCTTCGGCTGATACCAGAACTCGATCCAATTGTTGGCCAGCGCTTCGCCGAGGTCGATGCTGACGGCGGCGTCCGATATCCCGAGTTTGAGCTCGCGGGTGATCTTTACAATCGCCTCGGCATCGTAGGGCTTTTTGAGCACCGGCATCATTTTGATTTTGTGCCTGATACCGACGTTCTTGGCATGCTCGAGCACGGCGGCGCCGCGGCTGCTGGTCAGTTGCAGAGCGCCGCGAAAGCCGCGCGCGCCGAGCTCGGCCATTGCTTCGAAGGCGTCGGCGGAGTCGAGCGAGATATTGAGAAGGATGAGGTCCGGCGAAGGATCGCTCGCGGTTTGGCGGAGCGCACGGCTGTCGGCAAATCCGACGCTGTCGATGCCCACGCCGTGCAGCACCAGCGACAGGAATTGCCGCATGGTGGCGTCCTCATCGACGATATAACAGAGCGCCGCCGCGGTCGGCGCCAGCGGCGGCGCCTCAACGGCCGCGGCCGGACTGCTTTGGCGTGACGATTTTGCTGGGGCGGCGGACATGGACTGCGGGCATTCCAACTGCAAAAGAGGATCGGCGGATACCTCTATTGGTGTGCCAAACTTGTTAAAGATAGGTTTCGCTCGGCGGCCGATGGAATTTCTGGCAGCCTCGCATTAATCACAGCAAAAGCAGGGAAAATTTGGCGACCCCGGCAGGATTCGAACCTGCGACCCCCAGCTTAGAAGGCTGGTGCTCTATCCGGCTGAGCTACGGGGTCTTGCCCAAGCGTTAGGTTTACCCGCACGGCCGGCCTAATGAAAGGCGCGCGCTGAACGGGGAGCTAAGGCGAATAAACACGATGGTGGCCGTCGAAATTGCCAAATAGCCGAGGTATCGGAGGTCTTTGCCGACTGCCTGCCTGCCAAGTCACACGATTGGGCCCCATTCGCCATCACCTCGACACGTTCCGCCGCTGAACTAATACTGGCGCCCGGTACACTCATAAAGACGAACCGACGTGCCATTCTGGGAGGCTCTCCGATGTTCACGCTCGTCCGCGCCGGCCTTGCCGCCGCATTGATTGCCCTTGCCTGCGTTCCGGCCAGTATGTCCGCTTCCGCGGCCGATAAGGCATTCAAGCGCGGCGATCTCGACGATGCGGCGATCAAGCTCGAAGCCCAAATCAAGACCGATGCCGGCACGGTGACTAAATCGGCCGCGACTCTGCGGCACGACGCCGACGCCGCGTTTCAGAAAAACGATTACCGCACCGGCATGACGGTGCTCGGCCAACTCGTCACCGTAGCGCCGAACGATGCCACGAACTGGCTACGGCTCGCCCGCACGGTGCGGCAGATCTTCCCGCGCGACGACCGCGAGCGCGCGCTGCTGGTCGATCGCGCAACGACCGCTTCCTATATTGCGTATCAACGTGCCACCGCGCGCGATGTCGAGGCCGACAGCCTGGCGCTGCTCGGCCAAATTTTTGCCGACCGCAAGATGTGGCGACCGGCGCTCGATTCGATGCGGCTCGCGCTCGAAGCACACGAGAGCGCCGACCTGCGCGGGCGTTACGAGCGGTTGCGCGCCGACTACGGCTTCCGCATGCTCGACTACTCGGTCGATTCCGATGCCGTCTCGCCGCGCGTCTGCTTCCAGTTCTCCGAAGAGCTGCCCGGAAAGCGCACCGATTTCTCGCCTTTCGTCGCGGTGACCGGCCAGGATAAGCCGGCGATCTCTGCCAACGACAAGCAGTTGTGCGTCGAAGGCCTCAAGCACGGTGAGCGCTACGAGGTCACGCTGCGCGCCGGCCTGCCGTCGGTGGTGAACGAAACGCTTATCAAATCCGCGCAATTCACCGTCTTCGTGCGCGACCGCAAACCTTTCGCGCGGTTCTCCGGCAAGGCCTACGTGCTGCCGCGCACCGGACAGCGCGGCATCCCCGTGCTGAGCGTCAATTCCAGCGCGGTTGCGATTGCAATCTACCGCATCGGCGACCGCAACCTGCTCGACACCGTGCTGGGTAACGATTTCCAGCGCAATCTCAGCCAGTACGACGCCGAACGCATCGCCAGCGAAAACGGCACCAAGGTGTGGAGCGGCGAGCTTGCGGTCGCGCCGAAGCTGAATGCCGAGGTCACCACCGCGTTTCCGGTCGATCAGGCGGTCGGCGAACTTAAAGCCGGTGTCTATGTGATGACGGCGGCGCCGAAAGAGGCGGTCGCCAACGATTACGGCCAGCGCGCCAGCCAGTGGTTCATCGTCTCCGATCTCGGCCTGACCGCCTATACCGGCCACGATGGTGTCGATGTCTTTGTTCACTCGCTGGCGAGCGCCGAACCGATGGGCGAGGTCGGCGTCCGGCTCATTGCCCGCAACAACGAAGTGCTGGCGACCAAGACCACCGACAAAGATGGTTTCGTCCATTTCGAAGCGGGTCTCACGCGCGGCGAGGGCGGCCAGGCGCCGGCAGCGATCATCGCATCTGCGAAAGCCGACTACGCCTTCCTCAGTCTGAAAGCTCCGGCTTTCGACCTCTCGGATCGCGGCGTCGCCGGCCGCCAGGTGCCGACCGGTCTCGATGCCTTTGTCTACACCGAGCGTGGCGTCTACCGCAGCGGCGAGACTGTGCATGTGACATCGCTGGTGCGCGATGCACGCGGCATCGCTGCAGCGGCCCCGCTCACGCTGGTGATGGAACGGCCCGATGGCGTCGAATACCGCCGCGCGCTCATCGCCGATCAGGGCCTCGGTGGGCACAGCTGGAGCGTGCCGATCGTGCGCTCCGCCTCGACCGGCACATGGCGCGTTGCGGCTTACACCGATCCCAAGCGGCCGCCGATCGGTGAGACGACCTTCCTGGTCGAGGACTACGTGCCCGACCGTATCGAATTCGACCTGAAGTCGGACGCCAAGGTCGTGCCGCGCGACGCGCCGGCGCAACTGAGCGTCGACGGTCATTTCCTTTATGGCGCCCCGGCATCCAAACTCGATCTGCAAGGTTCGGTGACCATCGCTGCGGCCAAGGAGCGGTCTGGCTTTGCCGGTTATTCGTTCGGCTTAGAGGATGATGCCATCACGCCGGCGCGCCAGGAACTCGACGACCTGCCGGCGACCGACGCGACCGGCAAGGCGACGTTCCCGGTCACGCTGCAAAAGATTCCGACCACCTCGCGATTGCTCGAGGCCACCGTCACCGTAAGCATGGCGGAATCCGGCGGCCGCGCTGTCGAGCGCAAGATCACCCTGCCGATCGCGCCCGAGGCGGCGATGCTCGGCGTCAAGCCGGCTTTCTCCGGCCGCTCGCTCGACGACGGCGCCAATGCCGACTTCGACCTGGTGATGGTCGCGCCCAATGGCAAGACGCAAGACCAGAAAGGCGTGCACTATGAGCTGCTGCGCGTCGAGACCAGCTATCAGTGGTATCGGAGGAATGGCAGCTGGGAGTACGAGCCGATCAAGCGCACCCAGCGCGTCGCCGACGGAACGGTCGACCTGAGCGCGGACAAGCCGGCGCGCATTTCGATGCCGGTGAAGTGGGGCCGCTACCGTCTCGAAGTGTCGACCGCGGGCCAGATCGGCACCACGACCTCGCTCACCTTCGATGCCGGCTTCTATGCTGAGTCGAGCGCCGATACGCCCGACCTGCTTGAGGTCGCACTCGACAAGAACGACTTCCGCTCCGGCGACACCGCGCAGGTCTCGGTGACCGCGCGCGCCGCCGGCCGTCTGACGCTCAATGTCTTCACCGATCGCTTGGTGTCCTCGACTTCGCAGGACGTCAAAGCCGGCGCCGTGCACGTGCCGCTCGCCGTCGGCAAGGACTGGGGCACCGGCGCTTATCTCGTTGCCACATTGCGCCGCCCGCTCGATGCGCCGGCACAACGCATGCCCGGCCGCGCCATTGGCGTGCAGTGGTTCTCCATCGACCGAACCGCGCGCACCATCGCGCTCGACATGAAGCTGCCGTCGACCATGCGGCCCAACAACGCGCTCAACGTGCCATTCAAGCTCGAGGGCCTTAGCGCCGGCGAAGAGGCGCACATTGTCGTTGCTGCGGTCGACGTCGGCATTCTCAATCTCACCAATTACAAACCGCCCGCGCCGGACAAGTACTATCTCGGCCAGCGTCAATTGACCGCCGAAATTCGCGATCTCTACGGCCAGTTGATCGACGGTATGCAGGGCGTGCGCGGGCAAATCCGCTCCGGCGGTGACAGCGGCGCCGAATTGACAGGACCGCCGCCGACACAAGCGCCGCTCGCGCTCTATTCCGGCATCGTCAATGTCGGTGCCGACGGCACCGCGCAGGTGAGCTTCGATATCCCAGCCTTCACCGGCACCGTGCGGGTGATGGCCATT
>DASUGZ010000066.1:0-6332 GCA_036273755.1 Pseudolabrys sp. | reverse complement strand
GGATACGAAAAAACCGACGGATCCCATGTCTCCGTCACATATTCGGACTTCGGGCTGAGCAGCTACAAGCAGATCCTCAAACCGGTGCTGCAGCAATTCGAGATCTCGACCCTTCTCGATTACGGCTGCGGTGGCTCGGATTGGAGTGCACCTGGATTTGACGAGAGCGGACAGAGCGCCAAAGACTATTTCGGCCTTTCGACCGTTTGGACATATGAGCCGTCGCGAAATATCGATCAGCGGCGAACTTGCGATGGCGTCATTTGCTTCGACGTTCTCGAGCATGTCCACATATTGGACGTGCGAAATGTCGTAATCGATATTTTTCGCAATGCCGCCAAACTCGTCATCATGAATGTCGCTTGTTATCCCGCGGTGGCGCTGCTGCCGAACGGGGAGAACGCCCACATTACGGTCAGGCAGCCGCTGTGGTGGAAGGGGCTGGTCGATTCAATCTCCGTCGAATTTCCGACGATTGCGGTTTGGCTGTTGTGTTCGACGGGATGGCTCAACACGATGAGCTACACAATTTGGCGCGCGAACGATTGGGCCGCGCAGGACGGATTTGTCGTCAAGGACGGATTTTACTAGGCGAGCCGAAAGAATTAGATATTACAATTAGTTATCTAAAATCGGCGTCTGGAGGGAAACCTGGTCGGAGTGGCAGGATTTGAACCTGCGACCCCCTCGTCCCGAACGAGGTGCGCTACCAGACTGCGCTACACTCCGACTGATGGCCGGACTTATAACCACGGCCCCTTTAAAGGCAAGCTTGGGAGACACGATGACCGCCGAGCCGGGAACACGGGTTTTGCAGGCCGAAACGGCGGCGACTGCGGTTGCCGCCGAATGCCTTAAGGCCGGCGGACTGGTCGCGTTCCCGACCGAAACGGTCTACGGCCTGGGCGCGGACGCGCGCAATGGCGAAGCGGTCGCCCGGCTCTATGCCGCCAAGGGCCGGCCACACTTCAACCCGCTGATCGCCCATGTCGGTAGTCTCGAGGCCGCGCGCCGGCTCGGACGCTTTGATGCCGTGGCAGAGAAACTCGCCGCCGCGTTCTGGCCCGGGCCGCTGACGCTGGTGCTGCCCAAGTTGCCGGGCGCGGGCGTCGCCGATCTGGCGCTCGCCGGGCTCGACAGCGTCGCGGTGCGCGTGCCGGCACACCCGGTAGCGCGCGCGCTGCTCGCGGCACTCAACGGCCCAGTGGTCGCGCCATCGGCCAACCGCTCCGGCCACGTGTCACCGACCGAGGCCGCACACGTGCTGGCCGACCTGCGCGGTCGCATCGACATGGTCATCGATGCCGGCGCCTGCCCGGTTGGTCTTGAGTCCACCATCGTCGCTTGTCTCGATGTTCCGACCTTGCTGCGGCCGGGAGGCTTGCCGCGCGAGGCGATCGAACGCACGCTTGGCCGCGCGCTTGCCGAAACACAAGCGAACGACGAAATACCGCTCGCGCCAGGCATGCTCGCTTCGCATTACGCGCCGAAGGCGCGCCTGCGGCTCAACGCCGCGGCGGCCGGGCCCGGCGAAGTCCTGCTCGGCTTCGGACCGGCGCCAGCGGCGAAGCTCAATCTGTCGCCACGCGGCGACCTGATCGAGGCGGCGGCCAATCTGTTTTCGCATTTGCGCGCGCTCGACGCTTCCGGCGTCCAGCGCATCGCGGTAATGAAGGTGCCGAACGGGGGCTTGGGCGAGGCCATCAACGACCGCCTTGCCCGCGCCGCGGCGCCGAAAACGGGGGACCCATGAACCTGCACAGCAAACCGCAGCCAATGCGCGCGCTGGCGCCCGATGTGCTCGCCCGCTTCGTCAAGATCGTCGGTGAGAAATACGCCATCACCGACAAGGCGGCGCAGCAAGCTTTTCTGGTCGAGATGCGCGATCTGTTCCACGGCGAGACGCCGGTGGTGCTGCGCCCCGGCTCGGTCGAGGAAGTCGCCGCCATCCTCAAGCTCGCCAATGAGACCAAGACTGCGATCGTGCCGCAGGGCGGCAACACCGGTCTTGTCGGCGGGCAGATCCCGCATCACGGCGAGGTGGTGCTCTCGCTTACCCGGCTCGACAAGATCCGCGAGGTCGATGCCGTCTCCAACACCATGACGGTCGAAGCCGGCGTCACGCTGCAGCGCGCGCGCGAAGCGGCGGCCGAAGCCGACCGGCTCTATCCGCAGCTTTTGCCATCCGAAGGCACCTGCACCATCGGCGGCAACCTGTCGACCAACGCCGGCGGCACCGCGGCAATCGCCCACGGCATCGCCCGTTCGCACGCGCTCGGCCTCGAGGTCGTACTGGCCGACGGTCGCGTGCTGCGCGACCTCAACAAGCTGAAGAAGGACAATACCGGCTACGACCTCAAGAACCTGTTCATCGGCTCGGAAGGTACGCTCGGCATCATCACCGCGGCAGTGCTGCGCCTGGTGCCCCGGCCGCGCTCGGTCGAGACCGCTTTTGCCGGCGTGCCGTCGCCACAGGCCGCTGTCGACCTGCTCAATCTCGCCACCGACCGTACCGCCGGTGGCGTCACCTCGTTCGAATTGATGCTTAGGTCCGGCGTCGAAGCCGTGACCAAATACGACGCGGCGAGCCGCATGCCGCTTGCCGGCGCTGATCCGTGGTTCGTGCTGATCGAGCTATCGTCGCAGGCGCGCAGCGGCCTGCGCGAGGTGATGGAGGAAATCCTCGCCGCCGGCCATCAGAAGGGCTTGGTGCTCGATGCCACCATCGCCGACAGCAGCGCGCAAGGCAAAGCGTTCTGGCGCATCCGCGAGATGTTCGGCGAGGTGCAGCGGCACGTCGGCGCTTCGATCAAGCACGACGTGTCGGTGCCGGTCGCGGCCATCCCGGCCTTCATCGAGGAAGCGAACGCGGCGGTGACGAAGCTCATTCCGGGCAGCCGTCCCCTGCCCTTCGGCCACGTCGGCGACGGCAACATCCACTACAACGTCACGCAGCCGGAAGGCGCCGATAAAAACGCGTTCCTCGCGCGCTGGGACGACGTCAATAAAGTCGTGTTCGCCGTGGTGAAAAAATACGGCGGCTCGATCTCGGCCGAGCACGGCGTCGGTGTCATGAAGCGCGACATCCTGGCCGACTACAAGGATCCGGTGGCGATCGAGCTGATGCGCGCATTCAAGAAGACGCTCGATCCCAATGGCATTCTCAACCCCGGCAAGGTGCTGTAGCGCTACGGCGCGACGATCAGCCGGCCCGTCATGTTGGGATGGAATTTGCAGTAATAATCGACGGTGCCCGCCTTCTTGAGCACCACTCGCCCCGTTTTGTTCGGGCCGATCATCACGTCCCAGTCGCCGTTTTTTGCGGTCGCAGTGTGCGCGAGCACGTCCTTGTTGATCCATTCGACGGTATCGCCGACCTTTGCACTTGCCTCGGCCGGCATGTTGACCAAATTCTGGATTGTGATCTGGATCGTGGCCGCATGCGCCGAGATGGAATGCAGCCCGGCAAGGAGCAGGCTCACCAGGATAATCCGCCTCGGGCGCATGGATCCTCCTACTTCAGCTTGCTGGCGACCATCTCGGCGTGCTGCTGATGGCCCTGGAAGATCTTGAGGCCGGTTTGCAGCAGACTCTTGAGCTCGGCGTTGCTCGCCGAAGGAATGAGCGTGTTCTCGAGCGCGCCGTTCACCGTCTTATGGTAGGCGACTTCGTTGTCGACATAGGCCTTGTCGAATGCCTTGCCGGATAGCTTGGCGAGTTCGGCACGCTTGGCGTCGGCCTGCTTCGTGAGCGCCTTGCTGGTGTCGTTGTCCTGCGGCGTGACCTTGAGCTTCTTGACCAGCGCCAGCGCCTGCTTGTTGACCGCGGTATGGTCGCGCACCATGTCCTGGGCGAAGGCGCGGACTTCTTTGTTCTTGGATTTTTTCAACGCCTGCTTGGCGGCTTCGATATCGATCTGGCCGGCAGTATAGGCGATGTGGGCAATCTGCGGGTCGGTGGGCTTAGCCCCTTGCGCGAACGACGCGCCGGTCATCAGGCAAAGCACTGCCAAGGCCGCACTGAGTTTTGCAAACATGGAACGTCTCCCGTTTTGCGCGGCCGTCGGGCGGCCGCGCCGTTGTCGACACGGGATTAGATGCGGCAGGGCGTCGGACGTTCCCGGTCTTCAGCGACAGACGCGGCGAACGACCGCTTCGGTCATGCGATCGCAACGATGGCCATCGAAAGGAAACGTGCTGGTGAGCTTCGGCCCCAATTCGTGCTCCAGGGTCTCCCGCAACAACGCGCGCGCACGATGCAGCCTGGTCTTAACCGTTTCAGGCTTGAGGGCAAACAGATCGGCGGTTTCCTCAATCGACATGCCTTCGACGAGGCGGGCAACGAAAACCGCGCGGAAGCCGTCCGGCAATCCATCGATTGCCCGTTCGAGAATGTCGCGAATTTCGCCTTGCGCCATCGTCCGCTCCGGATCCTTGCTCACCGCAGAAGTGGGAAAGTTGACGACTTCGGCTGTGCTGCGGTTTTCGCCGTAGCTATGCCAATCGACGGTTGGACGGCGGCGGCGCAGCCGCCCCAATGCCTCGTTCATCGCGATGCGCGTGATCCAGGTGCCGAAACCTGCGTCACCCCGGAACATGTCGAGCCCGGTGAAGGCGCGCACGTAGGATTCCTGGACGACGTCCTCCGCTTCGGCATCGTTGCGCAGGATGCTGCGGGCGACGCGAAACAGCCGCCGATTATAGCGCCGCGTGATGGCGCGCACCGCAAGCTCGTCGCGGGCGCGGGCCCGCGCCACCAACGCCTCATCATCGAGACCGTCGAGTTCCGCCTTCGCACGCGTCAGGGCCATCGATCACACCTTCGGTTGTTCCAGTTAGATGCACGAGTCGGTGCAAGGTTCCCATGGTGGGGGCTATAGCAGGGTCGGTTGGCCATCATCGCGCCTTTGCCGCTTGCGGCGGGGGCGCGGGACGAGGCCCTTGTCCGGTTGGGGCGGCAAGGCGCCCAAAGCATCGATCAACCTCGCATTGTCGTTGGCCGTGCGGTTGACGGCGGTGGAAATTTCATAGGCTTCCAGCAAGCCGTCCGGCGCGGGCGCGATCAGCGCCGCCGCGGTCGCCGCATCGACCCCGTTGCTGTTGAGCCACAGATCGAACGCCTCCGGGGGCACAATCACCGGCATGCGCTCGTGAATCGGCGCCAGCGTCTTGTTGGCGCGCGTGGTGACGATTGCGGCGGTGTCGAGTTCCTCGCCATTCGGGCCGGTCCAGGTCTCCCACAGTCCGGCGAAAGCGAGCGGCACGCCCGACTTCGCGCGTACGTAAAACGGCTGCTTGCGCTCGCCCGTCCTCTGCCATTCGTAGAAGCCGTCGGCCGGGATCAGACAGCGCCGCCGCTTCATCGCCGCGCGGAACGCCGGCTTGTCGATCACGCCCTCGCCGCGCGCGTTGAACAAGAGCGAGATGGTCTTCGGGTCCTTGACCCAGGACGGCAGGAACCCCCAGCGCACCAGCGCGAACGCGCGCTGACCGTCCACCAGGCGGACAATGCCGATCGGCTGCGTCGGCGCAATGTTGTAGCGCGGCGGAAAGTTGGGCTGTTCGACGTAGGCAAACAGCGCCCTGAGGACCTCCGGCGAGGCCGTGAGCGTGTAGCGGCCGCACATTTCAAGGCCTTTTCGTCATGGCTTAATCACGCCTTAACCCGGCGAAATCACACTGACGGCCGGTCCAACCGGGGGACTGGGGCCGCGATGAAATATCAGGATTGCATCGACGCGTCGCAAGTCGGGGCTGCCGCAGCCGACGGCGCGGCGCGGCTTGTCGAGGCCAATATCAATCCCGCGACCGGTCTTGCCAGCGACTATCTCAACCATTTCAACGAAGCCATCATGCTGCTCGAAATGCTGTCGAGCTGCCCGGACTGCCGCGGTGATTTTCTCAGCTGGCAGCCGCGGAGCTATCGCGAACATTTCCAAGCCTCGCGCTTCAAAGGCCGCTTGCTGGCCATCGAAGCCTATAACGCCGCCGACCCGCGCCTGCGTCAAAATCTCGATACCTTGGCCGACGCCATGACCGCGGTGCTGGAAGCCGCGCGCCTGGCGATGCAAGGCGAAATCCCGCAGCATGCCGCTGTGGCCGTTGCCGAGGACGCCGCCGCCACGCTGCGGCCGCTCATCGCGCTCGCCGGCGCCGTGATCAATGGCGTCGCCGCCACCGGCGCGCCGGCCTCGCCGCAGGCTGTGGTCGACGGGCTGATGAAGCGCGCCTGATTTCCCGAAAGCGGGTCTTGGCTTTCGCGCGGGATCGTGCGCAAAGCATAGCGCCATGCCCGACCTGCGCGCCTATCCCCAGCGACCGATCCTCGCCGTC
>DASUGZ010000065.1:0-17104 GCA_036273755.1 Pseudolabrys sp. | reverse complement strand
GCCCACTCCGCGGCGAGCTCGTCGGCGCTGCCGCCGTAATGATTGCAGTCGAGCTGGCGCTTGTCGTTGCCCGGAATGCCGGGAACGGTTTTCGGATCGCGCCCTACTCCGTCGCCGGAATACTGCCATAGCCAGAACTTCGTCCAACTCGCCGGCAAAGTCGGCTCAGGGTTGAATTCGGCGAGCCAGAGGCGATGCGAGCCGAAAAACGGGTCGACGTGACTACCGAGTGAATCTTTTATGAGCGAGCCGCTGTAGAGCACCGGCTTGCGCCCCAGCTTAGCGGCAACGGCCACAAGAAACTCGCGAGCCTGGTCGAGCGTCATCGTGTTGGCGGGGCTGTTGACGTTCGGCTCGAAGTCCAGCGCGACCAGCGTTTTGTCGTCAGGCTTGGCGGTATCGATGAAGTTTTTGACCTGAGCGTCGACCGGCGCCTTGGTACCGAAGTGGTAGGCGCCCCACAGCAGTCCGGCCGCGACGGCCTTGGTTCGCACTTTGTCGTAATTCGGATCCTTGAAGGTCGCTCCTTCGGTGGCCTTGTGAACCAAACCCTTGATGCCGGAATTCTTCGCTTTGACCAGGTCGGTGACGGTGTCGAAGTGATTCATGTCGACAACGGCGAGATTGATATCGGTCATCGGCGCCCCCTTTTCCTCGGCAATTTTGCGTCAACAGACGGCGTGAAATCAATCCACTATTGCATAAGCAATTTCTTACACCGGGACGCGCACCGTCGCCCGTAACCCGCCCTGCGGGCTGTCGCCGAGCGTGATGTCGCCGCCGTGCGAGCGCGCGATGTCGCGGGCGATGGCGAGACCCAGGCCAGTGCCGCCCTGGTCCTGGTTGCGCGCGTCGTCGAGGCGCAGAAACGGTTTGAACACCTCCTCGCGCATCTCCGGCGCGATGCCCGGCCCGTCGTCGTCCACCGTGACGCTGAGATAGCGGTGATCGCGGTGGCCTGTGATCGAAATCGACGGCGCGTAGCGCGCCGCATTCGACACCAGATTGCCGAGGCAACGCTTGAACGCCGCAGGCCGCACGGTGACGGTCGGCGGCCCATGAAACGCCACGCTGGCTCGGTGGCCGTTACGCTCGGCGTCGTCCTTGAGTTCGTCGAGCAACGCCGCGACGTCGGTCGGCGCCGCGCTCTCGCCGAGATCGCCGCGGGCGAAGGCAAGATAGGCCTCCAGCATGCGCGCCATCTCGTCGATGTCTTTCTTCATCGCCTCGGTTTCGGGCGTCTTCTTCTTAATTAGCGCCAGCTCCAATTTGAAGCGGGTCAGCACGGTGCGCAGGTCGTGCGACACGCCGGCCAGCATCGCCGTACGCTGCTCGATGGCGCGTTCGACGCGGCCCTTCATTTCGATGAAAGCGGCCGCTGCCCGCCGCACCTCGCGCGCGCCGCGCGGGCGAAAATTCGGCGCGTCGCGGCCCTTGCCGAAACTTTCCGCGGCGTCGGCCAGCCGCAAGATCGGCTTGATCTGGTTGCGCAGAAAAACGATCGCGACGCCGATCAGCACCATCGACGTGCCGACCATCCACAAAAGGAAGATTTCCGAATTCGAGGCGTAGGCTGCGTTACGCCGCGCGAACACGCGCATCACGGTGTTGTCGAGTTGCACGCGGATTTCGACCAACGCTGATTTGCCGACAGTATCGATCCAGAACGGGCGGCCGATCTGCTTGCGCAGTTCGTCCGACAATGTCGAGTCGAGCAGCGAGAAAAACGGCTTCGGGCCCGGCGGCGGCATGTCGCTGATCGGCAGGAAGTCGACCACCAGGCCAAGCTTGTCTTGCGCGATACGGCGAATTTTCTGCTGGTCGGCGTCCTGCGGATAGCCCTTGTAGACCTCCACCAGCGCGGCAATGTCCGCCACCACGCCGGCCGACAGCCGTTGGGTGACGACGTTCCAGTGCCGCTCCATGAACACGAAGGCGATGACCGATTGCAGGATCACCATCGGCAGGATGATGATCAGCAGCGCGCGCGCGTAGAGACCCTTCGGCATGACGCTGTTGAGCCAGCGGCTCATGCGCCGCCACGCGTCGGGGATGCGGCCAAGCACGGCGTGGATGCGGCGGATCGGCGGGATCGAATCGTACCAGCGCCACGCTTCCGCCAGCCGCTCAAACGCGGTGCGGATGGTGCGGATACCGACGTCGATGCTGGTCATGTGGAAATCACCAGCCGATAGCCGGTGCCGCGCACGGTCTGGATGAACAGCGGATTGGCGGGATCGCGCTCGATCTTGCGGCGCAAACGATTGACCTGCACGTCGACCGCGCGTTCCGAGACCGTGTCGCCGTTGCCGGCGAGCGCCAGGCGCGCCACGGTTTCGCCCGGCGTCGCGGCAAGAATACGCAGCATCTCGCGTTCGCGGTCGGTCAGCCGGATTACCTCCTCGCCTTTGCGCAGGTCGCCGCGCGACAGATGGTAGACGAACGGGCCAAAACGCACCGATTCAACCGGCGGCGCGACAGTCGGCTGGGCGCGTTTGAGGATGTTCGCGATACGCAGCGACAGTTCTCGCGGTTCGAACGGCTTCGACAAATAGTCGTCGGCGCCCATTTCAAGACCCTTGATGCGGCTTTCGGCGGCGTCGCGCGCGGTCAGCATCAGGATCGGCACGCTCGACGTGCCACGCAGCGATTTGGCGAAGTCGAAGCCATTTTCGCCGGGCATCATGACGTCGAGAATGAGCAGGTCGAAGCTCAGCCCGTGGAGCTTGGCGCGCGCGTCCGCCGCGGTCTCCGCCGTGGTCACGCGATAGCCGTCCTCGGTGAGGAATTTTGACAGCAAATCGCGAATGCGGCGATCGTCGTCGACCACCAGCAGATGCGGCGCATCGTCGGAGAGCGTGGCCGGGAGCATCATCGCTCAGGTCCGCGGTTTGGCGCGCGCGGCGCGCGCGATCAGCCGCAGCACGCCGTCGCGATTGTCGGCATCGATCATCGCGGTGAGAAAGTGACGCGCAGCGTCATGCGCGGCCGGGCCGAGTTCGCCGAAGGCGCGGGCGATGCGCTCGGTCTGCAGCGAGGCGAGCTTGAGCGCCAGCGCCTCGCCCTTCGGCGTCACGTACAAAAGCCGCTGCCGGCGGTCCTGCGCGCCCTCCTTCTGCACCACGTAGGCCTGATCGATCAGCTGCTTGAGCACGCGGCCGAGCGATTGTTTGGTGATGTTGAGGATTTCCAGGAGGTCGGCGACCTTCATGCCCGGATTGCGGTTGACGAAATGCAGCACGCGGTGATGGGCGCGGCCGAAGCCGAACTTGGACAGCACCTCGTCCGGATCGCCGACAAAATCCCGATACGCGAAGAACAACAACTCGATGATGTCCCAGGTCGGCTCCGCCGCAGCCGAATCCGGTGTGACGGCGCTTTCCGCGAGTCCTTGCGGTCCGGGAATCTTGGGCTTCACATTTATGTCAGCCATGTTGACATATTTTGTTTTTATGTTACAAAACCGCCATCGAAGACGAAAGGATCGTACAGAAACGGCCCTTTCTGTCCGTCGACCGGCGGGAAACGGACGATAGGTCCGCTCCGGACCCATTCATACCGGGTGTGGCCTGCCGACGCAAAGTATTGGAATGGGCGCCGAAAATGCGCCATGACCGGGGCACGGGGCGGCGACTGAGATCGCCCGGTGCGGCAATGAGTTGATGGAGGACCGAATGGCTGCGCAGTCCTATGACCGGCTCGAAGGGGTCATCTGGTACGACGGCAAGCTGGTGCCCTGGGAACAGGCCAACCTGCATGTGCTCAGCCATGGCCTGCACTATGCGAGCTGTGTTTTTGAAGGCGAGCGGGCCTACGGCGGCAAGATATTCAAGACGCGCGAACACGCCGAACGCCTCAAACGCTCCGCCCAGATACTCGATTTCGAGATCCCCTATACGGTCGAGGACATCGTCGCCGCCAAGCAGCAGGTCGTCGACAAAAACGGCAGGAAAGAAGCCTATGTCCGTCCGGTCGCCTGGCGCGGCTCGGAAATGATGGGCGTCGCGGCGCAGACCAACACCATCCACCTCGCCATCGCCTCCTGGGAATGGCCGAGCTATTTCGATCCCGAGCAGCGGCTCAAAGGCATCAAGCTCGATCTCGCCGAATACCGGCGGCCCGACCCGAAGACGGCGCCCTGCCTCGCCAAGGCCGCCGGCCTCTACATGATCTGCACCATCTCCAAGCACCGCGCCGAGCGCCGTGGCTTTGCCGACGCCATGATGCTCGACTGGCAGGGCCGCGTCGCCGAGTGCACCGGCGCCAACATCTTCTTCGTCAAGGACGGCAAGATTCACACGCCGATCGCCGACTGTTTCCTCGACGGCATCACGCGGCAGACCGTGATCGCGCTGGCGCGCCAGCGCGGCTTCGAGGTGGTCGAGCGGCGGATCATGCCGGAAGAGCTTGCAGGCTTCTCCGAATGCTTCATCACCGGCTCGGCGGCGGAAGTCACGGCTGTGGCGGAGATCGGCGGCCAGTGGAATTTCAATCCCGGCGGCATCACCAAGCAGCTGATGGACGACTACACCGCGGCGGTGAAGCCGTCCGGCAAGGCCGCCGCGGCGTAAGCGCGTTTACGCGACCGCCAATTCCAGCGGCCTCACCAGCGTGACGTAGCGCACGCGGTAACGTGCGATGAAACGGTCCATGCGCTCGTCGAGTACGCGGCCGTGGCTTTCCGACGCGTGCCGCAACAACAACGTTTTGTCGCGCACCACAAAGCCGCAGTGGAAATAATCGAGGTCGGGCCGCCCGCTGACGAAGCCGACGATATCGCCGGTCGCGAGCCTGTCGGGATTGGCGAGCATCGCGGCCTGCGGGATGACGCGCATGGCGAAGCGGCGTTTGCTCAAGCCCTGCTGCGAGTCGACCGTCTTGGCGAGATCGACCGCGCCGGCCAAATCGAGCCAGCGGCAGGTCTTGTTGTCGACATTGCGCTGGCACCACTCGAAGAAATAGTGATTGCGCTCGAACCAGTTCACGGTGCCGTTGCGATAGCGGATTTGGCGCAAGCCATCCTCGAAACTACCGGCGTCGTGCGCGCGCGCCGCCGCCAGCACAGTCTCGCAATACGTGACGCAATCGAAAGCATCGTCGCGCAGCACGAATTGCTCCGGCCGCTGCGGCCCGCCGATCAGGGTGTGACCCCGGTAACGCGTGCCGCGCAGCGCCGCGGAAATAGCATCGATTCGCTGCGAGACCGTCGGAAGCCTCTGCGTTTCGGCAATCAACCGCGCGACGCGCGCTTCGCCGGCAAAAACGGGCCTTGCCGCCGCCCAGGCCGCGCCGGCGGCCAGCCATTGCAGGACAGTCCTGCGGCTCGCGCGCGTCACTCGCGCACCACCACCAGCCGGTCGGCTCCCGATTCCGCGCCCCACACCTCGCCCGGCCGGCCGAGCAGTTGCCGCACCGACGCGCCGCGCTTGCTGCTCGGGAAGCTTTCGAATTTTTCCGTCGTTGGATCGAACCGGACGATGGCATTGGCGAGGAAATCGCTGAGCCAGACCTTGTCCTTGTCGTCGACATAGACCGCGTAGCAGCCGGCGCCGCTGTTCGGCAGCGTCCACACTTTCCAGGTCTTGGCGGTCGGATCGAAGCGGCCGACCTCGCCGGTGTGCCAGAAGCTCACCCACAACAGACCCTTGGAGTCCGACCAGATACGGCGCGGGCCGACGCCAGCCTTGGGCGGCGGCACCACCATGGCGTCACCGCTGACGGTGTCGATCTTGGCGATATGGTCGCCGGCGAGCGAGGCATACCAGACGTCGCCGTTCGGCGTCGTCGTGATGCCGTAAGGCCCCGCCCCTTTCGGCGCCTTCCAGGCATCGACCTTGCCGCTTGCCGGATCGACCCGGCCGTAGACGCCGTTCTGCCCGGTGAACCAGAGGATGCCCTTGCGATCGAAAGTCGCGGTATTGAGGTTGGCGTCGGGAAAATTCGCCGGCAGCGGATAGAGCTTCACCGCCTTGTTGACGGGATCGACGCGGGCGATCGCGTTCTGTCCGCCTTCGGTGACCCAGGCCGCCCGGTCCGGGCCGATGATCACGCCATGCGGCGCTGCGCCCTTGCCGAGCGAGATTTGCGTCGCCTTGCCGGTTTTCGGATCGAGGATGCCGATCGCGCCCTGGCTTTGCGCGGTGTACCAAACCGTGCCGTCGGGCGCCGGCGCCACATCGTGTGGATGCGCGCCGCGCGGCACGTCATAATAGGAAACCTGCGCGGCAGCGGCCGACGCAAAGCCGAGCATCACAGCGATTGCGACAACGCGAACCATCTCAGCCCCATGCGCGCTTAACGCGCGCGTTCACTCCGCCGCCTGCTCGTTCTTTTGCCACCGCCCGGCCGCCGTGTCGTCCGCGGCTTTGGCCGCGACCCAAGTTTTCGCGCCGGCTTTCTCGACTTGCTTCCAGAACGGCGCCCGCGTCTTGAGATAATCCATCAGAAATTCTGCCGCTGCAAAGGCCGCGGCGCGGTGTGACGACGCCGTCACCACCAGAACGATGTCCTCGCCCGGCAGAATACGGCCGTGCCGATGGATGACGGTCACGCCCAGCAACGGCCAGCGCGTCGCTGCCTCGGTGACATGCCGTTCGATTTCCGCCTCCGCCATGCCGGGATAATGTTCAAGCGTGAGCGCGGCAATCGGCGCGCCCGCTTCATCGCCACGGCAGATGCCGGTGAATGTGACGACGGCGCCGATATCGGTGCGCCCGCGCGTCAGCGTGGCCGCTTCGGCAGCGGCATCGAACGGTTCGCGCTGCAGTCGGATGGTGGATGGCGCGCTCATGGCGCCAATGTAGCGCATCCGGCGACGGGCGTCATGCACGGCTCGCCCCGCGCATCCATCTTTTCGCAAAATTTATGGATTGCCGGGTCAAGCCCGCAATGACTGCGGAGTTCATCCGCCCGTCATTGGCGGGAAAAAGGCGATCTCGGTGGCGCCGGCGATCGGCGTCTGCGCCTTCACGTGCGTCTTGTCGATGGCGGCGCGGATCACCTTCGGATTTTCGAAGGCATGCGCGTACTCCTCACCGCGCGCGGCGAGCCAGGTCACCAGGTCGGCGACGGTGCCGACGCCGGCGGGAATCTCGACGTCTTCCTCGGGCTTGCCGACACGCTCGCGCACCCAAGCGAAATATCGGATCTTCATCAATCGATCATATAGCGCAGGCTGGCGCGCATGTAATCCCAGCCGGTGTAGAGCGTCAGAATCGCCGACAGCCACAACAGCGCGATCCCGATCAGAGTCGTCTGCGGCAATACGACGTCGCCGGCGTCGCCCGCGATCAGGAAACCGATCGCCACCATCTGCCCGATGGTCTTGTACTTGGCGAGCCGCGTCACCGGCACGCCGACGCGCAGTTCCGCAAGGTATTCGCGCAGGCCCGACACCAGGATTTCGCGGCACAGGATGATGACGGCTGCAAACAGCGCCCAGCCGCGGATGCTGCCCTCGGCCGCGAGCATCAGCAGGCAGGACGACACCAAAAGCTTGTCGGCGATCGGATCGAGCATGCGGCCGAGCGAGGACTGCTGGCCCCACATGCGGGCAAAATAGCCGTCGAGGATGTCGCTGATGCCGGCGGCGATAAACACCGCCAGCGCCGCCCAGCGCAGCCACAGCCCGCCGCCGATGATGCTCTGCCAATACATCAGTCCCACCACCACGGGGATGGCGGCAATGCGCCCATAGGTCAAAAGATTCGGCAGCGCGAGCGGACGCGCCGGCAACGGTCGGGAGCTGACGGCATTCATCAGCCGACAAAAGACACCCGCGCCGCCGCGAGGTCAACGCCCGCCTGCGCCGTTTCCCCGCCGATTACTGAATGGGCGGCTTGGGCAGGCGGCTTTTGCCCCGCTCCATCACGAAAGTCTGATCGAGCGAATACCACTCGCCGGTCACGCCCGGCGCCGGCGCGGCGCCGTCATGGCGGACATAGTTGCCGATCAGCGCGCGGGTGACGCCAAACTGCACGTCGGTTTCGAGCTTGTCGTCGTCGTTCGAATAGATTTGCGAGATCAGCGTTTTGAAACCTTCCTTGAAGATGAGGAAGTGCAGATGCGCGGGCCGGAAATGATGCCGCTTCCCGGCGCGCACCAGATCGCCCACGGGTCCGTCGATGGGGATCGGATAGCCGGCGGGTTTGACGCTGCGGAAACCGAAATGGCCCTGCGCGTCGGTCGTGAATTTGCCGCGCAGGTTCATGAAGGCCTGCTTGGGATCCTGCTGCTCATAGAAGCCCTCAGGCGAGGAATGCCAGACGTCGACTTCGGCGCCGGCGATCGGCTTGCCTTTCTGATCCTTGACCTGACAGTTGACGATGATCGCAGGACCCGGCGTCGGCGAGCGCACGATCGAGCCGCCGTTTTCGGTCCGTGGCGAATTCATGCGCCAGAACGGCCCAAGCATATTGGCGGTGGTTTCGGTCTGCCCCTTGTTGCCGTTGTTGAGAAGGCAGACCAGCGCCGAAAAGCCGAGCGAACCGGCCATCAGCACAACCTCGTTGTGCGTATCGTTGGTCATCTGCCCCATGCGCGCGACGAATTGCGCCGCGGCGTGGAATTCTTCCTCGGTGAGCCGCACGTCGCGCGCAAAAGCATGCAGATGCTTGACCAGTGCGGCGACGATCTCGCGCAGGCGCGGATCCTCGATTTGGCCGTAGGCTTCGAGCACGGCCGGTGTGACGTCTTCCTGGCTTTTGATGATCATTCTTATGTCCCTGGGTGGCGAATTATCGCGCCGCCTGTTCGTGGAAGAACTCATATATCTTCCGCGCGGTCTCCGCATTAATTCCCGGCACCTGGGCAAGGTCGGGCAGGCTCGCCCGCTCGATGGCTTTCAGGGTGCCGAAATGGCGCAGCAGCGCGCGCTTGCGCGTCGGGCCGATACCCGGGATTTCCTGCAGACCGGCCTCGCGGATGTCTTTCTTGCGCCGCGCACGGTGCGAACCGATGGCGAAGCGGTGCGCCTCGTCGCGCAAGCGCTCGATGAAATACAACAGTGGATCGCGCGGCGGCAGCTTGAACGGTGCGCGGCCGGGCATGAAGAACGTTTCACGCCCGGCGTCGCGGTCGAGCCCCTTGGCGATGGCGACCAGCGGCACGTCGGCGACACCCATCGCCGCAAGCGTTTCGGTCGCAACCGTCAACTGCCCCTGCCCGCCGTCGATCAGCACCAGGTCTGGCCAAGGCTGTTCTTCGTCGACTTCAACTTCGCCGCTCTGCTCGGCGGCCAATGCGTCGTCGAGGCTGACGCGCGGCGCTTCGGCCAAGAGCCGCTTGAACCGCCGCTCCAGCACCTCGCGCAACATGCCGTAGTCGTCGCCCGGCGCCAGTTCGGCCGAGCGGATGTTGAACTTGCGATACTGGTTCTTGCGAAAGCCTTCCGGGCCGGCCACCACCATGGCGCCGACCGCGTTGCTGCCGGAGATGTGGCTGTTGTCGTAAACCTCGATGCGCCGTGGCGCGCGTGGCAGCGCGAAGGTTTCGGTCAGGGCGCGCAGCAGCTTCTGTTGCGACGAAGTATCGGCGAGCCGGCGCGCCAGCGCCTCGCGCGCGTTGGCGAGCGCGTGCTGTACCAGCTCCTTGCGCTCGCCGCGTTGCGGCACCGAGACTTCGACCTTGCGCTCGCTCTTGGCGCTGAGCGCTTCGGCCAGCAGCGCGCGTTCCTCGAAATCGTGCGAGGTCAGAATGCAGCGCGGCGGCGGCTTGTCGTCGTAGAACTGCGCCAGAAACGCATCGAGCACTTCGCCCGGACCCAGCGCGCGGTCGGCTTTGGGAAAGTAGGCGCGGTTGCCCCAGTTCTGCCCGGTGCGGAAGAAGAATACCTCGACGCAGGTGTAGCCGCCGGCCTGATGCACGGCGAAGACGTCGGCCTCCTCCAGCGTGCGCGGATTGATGCCCTGGTGCGAGGTGATCGCGGAGAGCGCCGCCAGCCGGTCGCGATAGATCGCGGCACGCTCGAAATCGAGCGCGGTCGACGCGGTATCCATTTCCGACGCCATCTCTCCCTTCACTGCCTGGCTGCGGCCGGAGAGAAAGTCGTTGGACTCGCGCACCAGTTCGGAATAGCCGGCAAAATCGATTTCCTGCGTGCAAGGCGCCGAGCAGCGCTTGATTTGATAGAGCAGGCACGGCCGCGTGCGCGCCTCGAAAAACGAATCGGAGCACGAGCGCAACAGGAATGCGCGCTGCAGCGCATTGATAGTGCGATTGACAGCGCCGGCATTGGCGAATGGCCCGTAATAATGTCCCGGCCGCGTGCGCGCGCCGCGATGCTTGAGGATTTGCGGCGCCCAATGATCCGAGGTGATGAGGATGAAGGGGAACGACTTGTCGTCGCGCAGCAGCACGTTGAAGCGCGGGCGCAGTCGCTTGATCAGATTGGCTTCGAGCAGCAGCGCTTCGGTCTCGGTCTTAGTGCTGACGAATTCCATCGCCGCCGTCGCCGAGATCATGCGCACGATGCGGTTGTCGTGCCCGGTCGGCCGCGTGTAGGCGGTCACCCGTTTCTTGATGTTCTTGGCCTTGCCGACATAGAGCACGTCGCCCTTGCCGTCGACCATGCGGTAGACGCCGGGCGCCGACGGCGCGTGTTTGACCGCGCGCGCGATCGCCGCGCGGCCCGCGCCGAGCGTGCCGGCCGGCTCCTCGTCGAGCTCGAGCGCCGGCAATGTCTGTTCGTCGTCCTCCTCGCGGAGTTCGCTCGCCGGGTCGATGTCTTTGGGCGTACCGTTCATCGGGAAATATGGGCGCTATGCATCTATAGATATTGCCGGCCGGCGCTCAGCCAAGCTCCGCTTTAGCCGCAAATGCGCGCATTCGGCAATGTGGCGGGCGGCAACGGGCGGCCCTGTTTCCTTCGTCACAGAGGCCCGATAGAGTTTGGCCGTCATGTCCCTCTCGACCCAATCCCCGCCCAGGCAAACATCCCAGCCTCGTGAACCGCAAGACTTTCGCGGCGGCATCGCTGCAATGGCCGACGGCAAGCTCTACGCGCTGCAACATATGTTCGCGCTCGACGGCCGGGTCAGTTCCTACCCGGCGAGCGCGCGCGGCTATTCCGTCGCGAACAGCTATCTGCTGACGCAGCCCGACACGGCGATGCTGATCGACACCGGTTTCGGCAAGGACGAGCCGGCGATACGCGCGCAGATCGAGGCGCTCATTGCGCCAGGCCTGCCGCTGTCGCTCTTCCCGCTGCGGCTCAATGAATTCATGTCGATCAACAACGTCGAGAGCTTCGCCGGGCACTTCAATATCGACCAGTGCTACACCAGCAATCCGGATGCGGCGCTGTGGTTCGACTTCGGCGCACGCGAAGACGGCCGTGCCCTCCTCGATGCCATGAAGGTCATGGCGCTGACGCGCGCCGACACCATCGAGCTCGGCAGCCAAGGCCGCACCATCGACGTCACGCAGCCGCCGATGCGGCTCATCGCCACGCGCTGGCTCTACGACCGCGCGACGCGCACACTGTTCTCGTCCGATCTGTTCACCCACACCTGGCGCGAGCGCGACACCGGCCCGTGGATCATCACCGACGCCGATGACGATCCGACCACGACGAGCGACGTGCGCTCGTTCATGCTCAACACGCGTTATTGGTGGATGGAAGGCGTCACCACCGACGCCATGCGCCGCGGCATGGGCGAGATCTTCGACAAGCACGACATCGAGACCATCGCGCCGGGCTACGGCTGCATCCTGCGCGGCCGCAAGACGGTGGCGCGGCACTACAAGATGCTCGATGAGTTCCTCAAAGACTGCGACAAGAGCGTCGCCGTATCGCGCTATGTGTTCCGCGACGAGGAGCGCTGAGCGGGTGCACCATGGCGCCGCCGGTGGGGAATTCGGCGCCGCGCGCGGAATAAGCAGGCCGGCAGGCGTGTTTGTCGTTCGTCTTCAAAAGGGGGAAACCATGCGAAAAATCTTGAGTCTTCTGGCGGTTGGCATTTGCGCCAGCGCGTTTGCCGGCACGCCCGTCCTGGCGCAAACGGAGATGACCTTGACGCGGCTCGATTGCGGCACGCCGCAGGCACCCACCTCAATCAATCAACGCTTCTCGGACACGTTTGCCTATGGCGATAAGAAGGTCCAGTTCGTGTACAGCTGCTATCTCATCAAGCACGGCAACGACTACATGCTGTGGGATACCGGTCATTCCATGACCGCCCCCAATGTCGCGCCGAAAGTGAGCATCGTCGACCAGCTCAAGCAACTCAATGTCACCCCCGACCAGATCAAATACGTCGGCATCAGCCACTATCACGCCGACCACACCGGCCAGGTCGGGTCGTTCCCGAAGGCGACGCTGCTGATCGGAAAATACGAGTGGGACGCGATCACGGCGCCGACGCCCGCCGCCGGCGTGAACTTCAAGCCGTTCGAGCATTGGATCAAGGGTGAGGGCAAGGTCGAACCATTGCCCAATGACAAGGACGTGTTCGGCGACGGCCGCGTCGTCGTGCTGGCGACGCCGGGCCACACGCCGGGCCATCGCAGCCTTCTGGTCAAGCTCGCCAACAAGGCCTTCATCCTCAGCGGCGACGCGGTGCATTTCCGCGAGAACTACGAGAGCAACGGCGCGCCTTGGTTCAACTACGACCGCGCCCAGACCGTGGCGTCGATCGAGCGGATCAAGGGGATCGTCAAGAATCTCAAGGCGACCTTGATCATCCAGCACGACGCGCGGGACATCGACAAACTGCCGAAATTCCCGGCGGCAGCGAAGTAGAAAGATTGCCCGCCTCGCCTACGCGGGCTGGTGCCGCTTTAGGAAGGCGCGCGCGCGGCTGATGGTGCGCGCCTTCAGCTCCGGCGGCTCCTTCCATGGAAACACCGTGATCTCGGCGTTCGGCGCCAGCGAGGCGATGGCGACCGACACCTGGAGCGGATGCGCCGGCACGTCGTCGGGCAGGACGATCATCGGCGTCTGGCATGACTTCGCAAAATCGGTCGACACGCTGTACACGAAATCCGGCCGCAGGCGATAAAGGTTGTGCAGGTACTTCTCGATGGTTTCCATCGCCACGTCCGGCCGGCGTTCGCGCAATTCCTTGGCCCAGACATCGCGGCCAGCATTGAACATGTAGTCCGGATGATCCGAATGGTGCCCGACCGGCTGGCTCAGGATGGCGGCGACGACGCGCTGCGGCGCGCGCTCCATCAGCTTCATCGCGAACGGGCCGCCGATGCAGTTGCCGAAGAAAAGAAACTTTTCGATGCCGAGATGGTCCATGACGCCGAGCTGGTCGTCGGCGAATGCGCCCCAGGGATCGTCGACCGGGATCGGGCCGGTGGACTCGCCGCCGTTGGCGTTGCGCTGGTCCATGGTGACGATGCGGAAATCGTTCTTGAACTCGTCCGGGATGTTGATCACCGCATTGGGCCACATGGCGATGCGCGAATTCAGGCCGCCCCCGGGCGTCGCCAGCAGTGGGAAACCGGAGCCGATCTCGGCGTAGCGAATGCGGACATCGCCCTTTTCGTAAAAGCCGACCTTGGCCCCCGCCGGCAGACTCCGCGTGGCTGAATCGGTCATCAGTTGCTCCTTCGACATTCCATGCGACACCTGTAGTCTATCAGGCCGACGGCGGATGTGGTGCTGACACCGCCTTAAATCAAAGGTAGGAGTCGCAAGGACTGCGGTGACGCCGCGTCCGCAATGTGGACGGGACAACGTGCTCAATCAGACGACCGCTCTCGCGATGAAGCCCGCCGACCGCATGCCGCGCGAAATCGCGCCGGGCGTGTTCTGGATCGGCGACTGCCTGGTGCAGCGCCACAAGGGCAAGGTCTATCACGGCTACAACGCCGCCTTCCTGGTCGCCGGCGAGACGGCGTCGTGCCTGGTCGAGACCGGCCACCCCAAGGACTTCCCGGTCATCGAGCGGCACCTCGAGGCGCTGTTTAAGCGCGGCGTGCCGCCGATCAAATATCTGTTCGTCACCCACCAGGAGACGCCGCATTGCGGCGGCCTCGGCCGCGTCCTCAAAACCTATCCGGACGCGATCCTGTGCGGCGACGTCAGCGACTATCACCTCGCCTTTCCGCAATACGAGCACCGCATGCAATGGATGAAGGAAGGCGACGAGATCGACCTCGGCGGCCGCACGCTGCAAGTGGTCGAGCCGGTGATCCGCGACCTGCGCACCACCTGGTGGGCGTTCGACACCAAGGAGAAGGTGCTGTTTCCGGGCGACGGCTTTGCCTACAGCCACTATCATGAGGACGGCCACTGCGGGCTGGTCGCCGAAGAGGCGGTGTCGCTCGACCTGCCGGACGTATCGTCGACCTTTGCCGACCTGGCACTGTTTTGGACGAAGTTCGCCGACATGAACGTCTACTGCGACCGGCTCGATCAATTGATCGCGCAACTCGGCGTCGTCACCATTGCGCCGACGCACGGGCTGCCGATCACCGATGTGAAGGCCACTGTGCCGAAAGTGCAGCAGGGTCTCAAAGCCGCGGCGCTAACGCCGGAGTCCGGCACCAACGAAAAGATCGCGCCGGCGGCCTGAGCCGCCGGCGCACTCGTCTGCCGCTCGCTACTTTGCCGCGGCGATCTTGTTGGCGCGGATCACCTCGCCCCAGAGCGCGATTTCACGTTTGAGCAAGGCGGCCGCGGCCTCCGGCGTCTCCTCGTCCGGACCGAACTCGTCCATGCCGCCGTCGGCAAAACTCTTTTGCACTTTGGCGTCGGCGAGCGCGGTGCGCAGCGCGGCGTTGAGCTTGTCGATGATCGGGCGCGGCGTGCCGGCCGGCGCCAGCAGCATGTGCCAGAAATCGATATCGAGCTTCTTGTAGCCAAGCTCGCCCATGGTCGGAACGTCGGGCATCCCGGCGAAACGCTTGCGGCCGATGATGGCGTAAGCCTTGAGCTTGCCGGATTTGACGAGCGGCCCGGAAACGATGGTCGATTGCGATTCCAAATCCACCTGCCCCGACAACAGATCGACCAGCGCCGGACCGGCGCCGCGATAAGGAACCTGCGTGACCTTCACGCCAAGCTCCTGCGCAACCAGCACGCCGGCCAGATGACCGTACGAGCCGACGCCGGGGTGGCCGATTTTGACGGGCCGTTCGGGATTTTTCATCCAAGCCAGCAGCGCCTTGAAATCCTTCGGCGGCAGGTTCGCCGGCGCCGCCAGCGCCGACGCGGCGGTGTTGATCAGGCCGATGGGGGCGAAATCCTTGACCACATCGAACTTGAGCTCCGGATAGAGCGATGCGCCCGCCGCCAGCGCCACCTGATGGATCATGATGGTGTAGCCGTCGGGCGCCGCGCGCGCACCTCGACCGGCGCAAATCATGCCGCCGGCGCCGCCGACGTTTTCGATGACGATCGTCTGGCCGAGCGTCTTTTGCATGCTGTCCTGCAGGATGCGCGCGATGGTGTCGGTCGCGCCGCCCGGCGGGAACGGCACCAGCATCGTGATTGGGTGATTGGGATAGGTCTGCGCCGAAGCGGCGCCAGCTGCCACCAGGCACGCGGTAAAAAGCGCCGCCGCGAGCGCGCGAACGAACTTCATGGATCCTCCCTGAAGCCGCCTGTCTCTCTTTATTGTGAGCGGCCGCGGACATACTCGCCCGGTTTTCGCCCCGGCCGCAAGATGGGCTCCGCCCAGTTCAGCCGCAGCTCGGTGATGTGGCGCGGATCTATTCAACAGCCATACGCTTTTCGAAAGTCGGCGGCGATACCCAGCAGACTGCGGGCAGTGATCGCCGGAACAAAATCACTCACCCCTTGAGAGACCGCCGCATTCGCTTTCTTCTCGGCGGATTGGATCGATTGGCAGCTCGATGCCTTCTGACCTTGGTAGCCGGCGACCATCGCAAAACAAAGATCGACCTGCGCCGACAGAAGGGGATTGGGATCAAACCGGCGGGCGATTGCAGCGGCCTCATCGCAGCTCTTACTTGCGACCGCGAGATCAGGCTTGGCCGCTCGCCTAAAACCACCTGCCGTCATGTCGTAGAGGCTCAACTTTGCAAAAATGAACTTGTTCACAACCCCATTTGCGTCTTTCTTGGCTGGCGCTTCTGCTGATGCGCCGCTTACCAACATGAAAATGTAAGCCGCCACCAGGAATACAAATTTTTGCATTGTTGGTCCCTATTTTCTGACGCATACCCCGTCGGCTTCGCCGTATCGGTCGGTTGCGTACGTTAATGCCGATTCAGTTCAGCCGCAGCTCGGTGATGTGTCGCGGATCGGGCTTGAGCTCGCCGCGTTCGACGCGCTTGACGATATCGGTGAGCGCCGCATTGGCGCGGCAGGAAATTCCGACTTTCTCGCCCTCACGCACGATCAGGCCGTTGAGGAATTCGATTTCGGTGCGCCGGCCCTTCTGCATGTCCTGACCCATTGAGGGGCGCTGCCCGGAGGCGGTGCGGCCCGCGTCCTTGAAGCGCTGCTCGTCGCAGGCCCGTTCGGCGTCGGCATCGCCCTCGCCGGCGCGCGCGATGGTTTCCGCCGGCAAATGGAGAATGTCTTCGAGCCGGTAGCCCTGGGCCTGGCCGACGCGGATCGCCTCGCTGCCGAGACGCGTCGCGTAGCGCCGGATCGGATCGTTCTTCAGCATGTCGCCGCCGCCGAGACCGGTGCAGGCGGACAATCCGTTCTGCATGGCGTTAGCGACCAGCTTCGACCAGCGCTCGCCCCAAAGATTGTCGGTCACCTTGGCGCTGTCGGCGTGGGCGACCAGACGGCAAACCTCCTCCGCGCGCTGCGTCATCCGCCCATGCACTTCGCCGGCGCGGAACACGGTATGCCCCGCGCCGTGTTTGGCGGCGCCGCGATGGATGTGGCCGGGCTCCGGCAGGTTGACCGTGATGCTCGAGGCGATGCAGCCGAGCGTCTTGCCCCAGCCGACGATGGCGGCGATGGTTTCCTCGTTCATGCAATTCTGCAGCGAAACCACGTAACCGTCCGGCGCCAGATATTGCCGGATCAGCATCGTCGCCCAGGCCGTGTCGTACGACTTCATGCAGACGAAGGCGATGTCGATGGGCTTCTCTTTCGCCAGCTGCTGGGCGTCGGTGACGTGCAGCGCGCGCACCGGCACGGTGAACTCCGGCTCCTTCATGGCGTGGGTGA
>DASUGZ010000064.1:0-6829 GCA_036273755.1 Pseudolabrys sp. | reverse complement strand
CGATTGTGAGACCCGTGTTCTTGAGGAACCGGCGCCTGGTGACGCGCGGAATCTTGGTCGTGCCCATCTTTGTTCCCTCCCTGTTGTCAGTCGGATGAGGCGGGTCTGACGAAAGCCTAGCCTCGTCCACCGGCTCTTGTTTTTAAGGCGACCACCATAACGCGCCACCGACACGTCGCGCCAGCATTTTGCTCACGAATGAATCGCGGCCGATCGGCACGAGCGAGCAAACACCCATGAAGATGGTTGCCTCCGACCTTTGGACTAAATTGGTAAACATAGCTGACCTATTTATCGGCTTCGAACCCGTTGTGCGGTGCCGCACTTGTCCGATGGCGGATTCTGCTATGATTTCGGCGCAGCGTTCGCGAACGTGGCGGCGCGTCTTTGTGGAGGCTCAATTGGCTCGTGCACGCTCGTTTGCCGCCGCTGTGACGGCGTTGTCGCTGGCATCTGGCGCATTGCTCGCCGCGTCTATTTCGTCTCCCGCGCGCGCCCAAAACTGCGAGGCGGCGGTCGGCCTGGCGGTGCTACCGTCGCCGCGCGCTCCTTGGACCGGCGCGCCTTTGCGCGTCATCGTCGCCACCGAAAAGCCGATCGACGGCGAAGTGTCGCTGATCGCGCCCGATGGCCGCGTCGCCGCCACCTCGCACGAGCGGCTCGACGGGCCGCCTTACGTCTGGTTCGCCGAGACGGCGTCGCCGGCGGCGGGGACGTGGCATGTGGCGCTGACGCGCACCGGTGCCATGGGCGAATGCGCCAAGATCACGCATGCTATCACTGTGAGCGCGGCAAAGCCGGCGCCGCTTGCCGCGACGGCGGGCAGCCTGTGGCCGCTGCACGCCTCGTGGAATCGCGACACGGAAAACCTGTTCTCGGCCTGGATCGAGAAGTTGTTCGACGCCCCGCTCGACAAGGAGCCGTCGTGGCCGGCGCTCTACAACGTGGTGCGCGACAAGTCGCGCAACATGCTGTTCAACTCGCTCGGCCTCGGCGAAGACGAGATCCCGATGGCGCTCAAGCCGGACTGCACCGACATGGTGTATTACCTGCGCGCCTATTTCGCCTTCAAGGTCGGCCTGCCGTTCGGTTATTCGCGATGCAACCGCAATAAGCCGCCGACCTGCACGCAGTGGTTCAGCATCGTCGATGCAGCGGCCACGAAACAAGGCGGGCTCGCCGCTTCGTTCGCGCGTTATCTGCCGGTGGTCGGCGACGCCGTGCAGTCCGGCGCGGTGCGCACGCGGGCGAGCGACGACAATACCGATTTCTACACCGTGCCGCTGACGCAAGATGCGTTGCGGCCGGGAACCATTTACGCCGACCCCTATGGCCACGTGCTGATGCTGGTGCGGCGGGTGCCGCAGGCCGGCAGCGGGGCGGGCGTCTTTCTTGCCGTCGACGCCGAGCCGGACGGCTCGGTCACCCGCAAACGCTTCTGGCGCGGCAATTTCCTGTTTGCGCAGGATGCGACCCTCGGCAGCCCCGGCTTCAAGCGCTTCCGGCCGATCGTGCGCACCGAGACCGGCACGCTGCGGCGGCTGACCAACGCTGAAATTGCCAAGAACCCGCAATACGGCGACTTCTCGCTCGAACAGTCGAAGCTCGGAGTCGAGCAGTTTTACGACCGCATGGACGAGGTGATGTCGCCGGCGCCGCTCGATCCTTTGCGGGCGATGAAGGAGGCGATCACGTCGCTTCAGGAACAAGTCAACACGCGCGTCACCGCCGTCGAAAACGGGCGCAAGTTCCAGAACAGCGGCAAAGGCGAGGCCGGCATGCCGGACGGCGCGGCGATCTTCGCCACCACCGGCGCGTGGGAGGACTTCTCCACGCCGGCGCGCGACTTCCGCCTGCTGATCGCGATCGACGTGGTGCGCAACTATCCGGACCGCGTGGCGCGCCATCCCGACCGCTACGCCATGCCGCAGGGCAAGAGCGTCGCCGACGTGACGGCGGAATTGCGGAGCGTGCTCGCCTCGGAACTCGCGGCGCGCAAGTTTGCTTACACGCGCAGCGACGGCTCGCAGTGGACGCTCACGCTCAAGGACGTGCTCGACCGCTCGGTCGAATTCGAGATGTCGTATAATCCGAACGACTGCGTCGAATTGCGCTGGGCGGCGCCCGACAAGAGCGCGGAGGCCGCGACCTGCAAGCGGCACGCACCGGCGGCGCAGCGCGCCAAGATGACGAAATACCGCAATTGGTTCCGCGAGCGGCACTGGCCGGCGCACGCTTGAGCGCGCGGCGGTGTGTCACCGGACTTCGCCCGATCGTCGCGTTCGCGCTGCTGACGGGCGCGGCTTTGGCGCAGAGCGACCAAGCTGCGCTCGACCGGCTGGTTGCCGCCTACCCCGACGCGCTTGCTGGGCATGACGGCACGACGCTGCGCTGGCGCGACGGCGCGGCAACGCCGCTGTTCGGCGGCGGCAAGGAGAAGACGTTCGCCGAATTGTTACGGCATGCGTCGATCGCCGATCAGCTGCGCATCCCCTACCCGCGCGGCCCGCTGCAACAGCCGCCGGCCGTCAATGTCGATCCCGGTCGCTTCCGCAACGGCGCCTTCTTCGCCAGGATGTACGGCGACTGCAAAAAGGCCGAGGTGGCGCCGCACCTCGTCACCGTCGTCTGGTTGCCAAAAACCTGGGGCAAACCGGTCCGCGTCACCGCGGTGAACCACGTCGACGAACACCTGCGCGCGGTGTCGGCGGAAATCGACGCCCTGCCGGACAAAATCAAACGCGCGGCCTACCCGACCGCCGGCACTTACAATTGCCGTGCCGTCGCCGACACCGGCCAGCCGAGCCCGCACGGCTACGGCATCGCCATCGATCTCAACACGGCGGCGTCCGACTACTGGTTCTGGCGCCCGCACGCGGGCCGCATTCACTATCGCAACCGCATGCCGCGAGAGATCGTCGCCATCTTCGAGAGGCACGGCTTCATCTGGGGCGGCAAGTGGTACCACTTCGATACCATGCACTTCGAATACCGGCCCGAGTTTCTCGCCGGCCCGTGAGAGCCGGCGCCGGGGAACCTGACAGCGGCGGCCAAGTTAACCGGAGAGTGTGTCCAGGAAAATTTGGGCGCTTGCCATGATCCTGACCCGCAAACCGGCATCGGTACCTGGTCGGAAGCAGCGCTCCGCCGCGCCTTGCAATCGCCATCGCCGACGCCACCGGCGCGCGGCTGCGTGACCTGCCGCTGACCGCGAGCCGCATCAAAGCCGCGATCGGCGCCTGAGCGAGGCCGGCTTACGCGGCGCGGACGGTATCGAGGAAATTGGCGACTTCGGCTTCGAGCTTGCGGCTCTCGCCGGCGAGCGACTGGGCCGCCGAAAGCACTTGCGCGGACGCGCTGCCGGTCTCGTCCGCGCCGTGATTGACATCAACAATGTTGGTGGCGACCTGCGCCGCGCCCTGGGCCGCCTGCGAGACGTTGCGGGCGATTTCCTGCGTCGCCGCGCCCTGCGCCTCGACCGCCTCCGTGATCGTCGCGGCGATCTCCGAAATGCGCCGGATGGTGCCACCGATCTCCTGGATGGCGCCAACCGATTCCTTGGTGGCGCCCTGGATCTCGGCAATTTGGGTCTTGATGTCCTCGGTCGCTTTGGCGGTCTGGCTCGCCAGCATCTTCACCTCGGCGGCGACCACGGCGAAGCCCTTGCCGGCCTCGCCGGCGCGCGCCGCCTCGATGGTGGCGTTGAGCGCCAGCAAATTGGTCTGCCCGGCGATGGTGGTGATGAGCTTGACCACGTCACCGATGCGGGTCGCCGCCAGCGACAGATCGTTGATGCGGCCGTCGGTCAGTTCCGCCTGCTTGACCGCCTCTTCCGCGATCCTGGTCGAGGTCAGGACCTGGCGGCGGATCTCGTCGATCGACGAGCCCATCTCGCCGGTCGCCTCGGCAACCGAGTGGACATTGGCGGAGGCCTGCTCGGACGCGGTGGCGACGACGGCCGAAAGATGCTGGGTCGCCTTGGCATTCTTGGTCAGGCTGGCGGCCGCCGCTTCCAGGTTGCCGGCGGCCGACGACACCGTGCCGACAATGTTGCCGACGGCGTGTTCGAATTCGTCGGCGAGCTTGCGCACCATGTCCTTGCGTTCGGCGATCGTGCGCTCGGCCACCATCTTTTGCTCGGCCTCGAGCATTTCCAGCCGCACCAAATTGTCACGGAATGTGCGGGCCGCGCGCGCGGCGTCGCCGACTTCATCGCCGCGGCCGGTGTAGGGAATATCGACCTCGCGCTTGCCGTCGGCCAATTGCAGCAGGACGCCGGCGATGGTGTGGATTGGCCGGCCGATCGAGACGATACCGAAGGCCGCCGCGCCCATGAGGATGACAACGACGAAGAAGCCGAAGCCGACGCTGATCCGGCCTGCTTCGGCGGTACGCGTCGCCGCTTCGCCCATGCGTTGCGCCGCGAGCTCGCCGGCGGTCGAGGTGGCCTTTTCGATCAGCGCGTCGATCTGTGCGCCGATCTTGCTGGCCTGCGCCAGCGGCTGGGTGATTTCCGCATATTCCTTTTTCGCCGCCACCATCGCCGCCGCCGCCTCGGCATAGTCCTTGGCCAAGGCGATGACCTTTTGCAGCCGCGCCCGGCTGACGTCGTCGACGGTGCCGTTGAATGCAGACTCCAGGAAGCCGGTCGCGTTGTTTCTGTCGTCCTGCAGCACGGCGAGCGCCTCGCCCGCCTCACGTTCGGAAATCGCCAGGCGGATCTCACGGGTGCCGATCTGCATATGCTGCAAGGCGACGCCGGCGTGCAAAAGATCGGTCGCCACCGCCTGGTCGATGTGCCCGCGTTGGGCCTGGCGGGCGACCGAGGAATTGCCGAATTGCTGGTTCAGGATCATCGCGACGACCAGCACGACGCCGACGCCGACGGAAATCGCCAGCTTGGTGCCGATGCGCATATTCTGCAGAGCACCGAGCTTGACCATCCACACGTCCTTCATCGCCAAAGCGCACGCCAAGCCGGGCGCGGGGCAGCGCTATCCGTTGCGGGCGGTGATTAGGTAACGCCATTCCAGTGAGAAATTCGTTAACCGTACCGGCGGCCGGTCGAGCGGGCGGGAGGGCTCCAAGGGCGTCTTTTCTGGCGATTTTGTCCGACTTCTCGCCGGCACGGCCCAACCGGCGGCCCTTTTTGCTGCATTGCAAAAAAACCTGCCAAGCGGTATCGATGAAACTTGGCGGCGAGGCCATGCGCGACTTAACTCAACGCGACAAGCCCTGGATTTTCCGGACCTATGCCGGCCATTCGACGGCCGCGGACTCCAACGCGCTCTACCGCAAAAATCTGGCCAAGGGGCAAACCGGTCTGTCGGTCGCCTTCGATCTGCCGACGCAAACCGGCTACGACAGCGACCACGTGCTGGCCAAGGGCGAGGTCGGCAAGGTCGGCGTGCCGATCTGCCATCTCGGCGACATGCGCGCGCTGTTCGAGCAGATTCCGCTCGGCTCGATGAACACCTCCATGACCATCAACGCCACCGCCGCGTGGCTGATGGCGCTCTACATCGCGGTCGCCGACGAGCAGAGCGTGCCGCGCGCATCGCTGACCGGCACCATCCAGAACGACATCATCAAGGAGTACCTCTCTCGCGGCACTTACGTGTTTCCGCCGAAGCCCTCGCTGCGGTTGATCAAGGACGTGGCGATTTTCACCACGAGCGAGTTGCCGAAATGGAATCCGATGAACATCTGCTCCTACCATTTGCAGGAGGCGGGAGCGACACCGGTGCAGGAGCTCGCCTTCGCGCTCGCCACCGCGATCGCTGTGCTCGATACGGTGAAGGCATCGGGCGAAGTGAGCCAGGAAAAATTCGGCGAGGTGGTCGGACGCATCTCGTTCTTCGTCAATGCGGGGCTGCGGTTCATCACTGAAATGTGCAAGATGCGCGCCTTCGTCGAGCTGTGGGATGAGATCACGCGCGACCGCTACGGCGTCACCGATCCCAAGCAGCGGCTGTTCCGCTACGGCGTGCAGGTCAACTCGCTCGGCCTGACCGAGCAGCAGGCGGAAAACAACGTCGCGCGTATCCTGATCGAGATGCTAGCGGTGACGCTGTCGAAGAACGCCCGCGCCCGCGCCGTGCAGCTGCCGGCCTGGAACGAGGCGCTCGGCCTGCCACGGCCGTGGGACCAGCAGTGGTCGCTGCGCATGCAGCAGATTCTTGCCTACGAAACAGACCTCCTCGACTACGGCGACATTTTCGACGGCTCGGCCGAGATCGAGCGCAAGGTCGACGACCTCAAGGCGCAGGCAAGGGAAGAACTCAAGCGCATCGACGAGATGGGCGGCGCGGTGGCGGCTGTCGAGTCCGGCTACATGAAGCGGCAGCTTGTCGAATCGAACACCGCGCGGCTCGAAGCCATCGAACGCGGCGAGCAGGTCGTGGTCGGCGTCAACAAATACTTGGAGAGCGAGCCTTCGCCGCTCACCGGCGGCGTCGAATCGATCCTCACTGTCTCGGAAGATGCTGAGCGCGACCAGCTCGAGCGGCTCAAAGCCTGGCGCGCGCAACGCGACAAGAAAGCCGTCGTCGAGGCGCTTGCCGCATTGAAGCGCGCGGCAACGAGCGGCGCCAACATCATGCCGCCGTCGATCGCCTGCGCCAAAGCCGGCGTCACCACCGGCGAATGGGGCTGGACGCTGCGCGAGGCCTTCGGCGAATACCGCGCGCCGACCGGCGTCGGCCGCGCCATGCGCAACGACGTTGAAGGCCTCGACGATATCCGCGCCGACGTCGATCGTATTTCGAGAAAGCTCGGACGCAGGCTCACTTTTCTGGTGGGCAAGCCTGGGCTCGACGGCCATTCCAAC
>DASUGZ010000063.1:0-20600 GCA_036273755.1 Pseudolabrys sp. | reverse complement strand
CGCGCCGGCACGACGTTCAAGAAATTGTCCGACAAGGACAAAGCCGGTGTCACCGAGAAAAAGGCGATCGCGCTGATGCTGGCGCAGCCGTCGATGATCAAACGCCCCGTGCTGGAGCTTACCGGCGGCAGGCTGCTCGTCGGATTCAAGCCGGAACAATACGAGCGCGCTCTTTAGCCGCCTTTTTGACGGCCTAGCCATGCTATTTCGCCGCTGCGCGCAGCTCCAGCGTTGCTATGATCCGGGGTTGTTTCGTGCGATAAAGCCGTCCGGATCGTTGCAGGGGGCTTTATGATTGCGCCGGTCAAGACGCGGCTGTTGGAAAATGCCGCCGTTCGGCTCGACGACTTTGCCGACGACCTGCCGAAAGCAGTGACTGCCACGCTGGCCAATGCCACGCGGGATGCGGACGGCGTTATCGAAGGCGTCACTGTAACCCCGCTCCTTGGCAATGCCGACGATCGCGGCTCGCTCTTCGAACTGATGACGACCCGTGACGGGCCGATCGAGCCGCTGGTTCACATCTACCAGGTGTTGGCCGCGCCCGGGTCGATCCGCGCCTGGGTGTTTCACCGTCATCAGTTCGACCGGCTCGCCTTCACCATGGGTCAATTCGAAATCGCACTGTTCGACATGCGGCCGGGCAGCGGCACGGCGAATCGTCTGGCCGTTTATGCCCTCGGCGCGCAACAACCGGCACTGCTGCGAATTCCACCCTTCGTGATTCACGGCGTGCACAATGCCGGCACGAGCGCTGGTTACTTTGTCAACATGCCGACCAAGCCGTATTATCGAGATAGACCGGACAAATCCCGGTTGCGCTACGGCGATCCGCGGATACCCTTCACGTTCGATGCGCGATGATCCGTTTTTCTCGATCGTGCTCGCGACCTATGGCCGCGGCCGCCATATCGCTCCGACCATCGAATCCGTTTTGCGCCAGACTTTCTCCCGCTTCGAACTGATCGTCGCCGGTGACGGTTGCGGCGACGAGACAGAAGCGACGGTCGGCTCATTCAATTCCGACCGCGTTTCCTGGCGGAACCTCGCGCAAAACTGCGGCAGCCAGAGTTTTCCCAACAATGAGGGCATTCGCTGCGCCCGTGGTCCGTGGATTTGCTACATCGGCCATGACGATGTCTGGTCGTCCGACCATCTCGCGGAAATGTACCGGCTGGCGGCCGGCGAAGGCACCGCCGATTTCGCCGTCAGCGGCTGCATCTTTCATGGGCCGCCGGGCAGCGGGACCGATCGCGCGACCGGAATTTTCGGCGATGAGCGCGCGCCATTTATGCACTTCTATCCGCCGTCGTCGTTTGCACATCGGCGCGACGTGGTGTCGCGCATCGGCGGCTGGCGTGATCCGGGATCGATCGCGGCGCCGGTCGACTATGATTTTCTGCAGCGGGCCAAGCGCGCCGGCATGCGATTCGCTTTTACCGGCCGCGTCACGGTCCACAAATTCGCTGCCGCGCAACGCTACCTGTCCTATTTGCGGCAAACCGACGACGAGCAGCGTGCGGCGTTGCGCGCATTCGATGCCGGCGGCGAGACTAGCCCGTCCGCGACGGCGCATTTGAAGCGTACCGGCGGATTTTTGACGCTGCGGTGCCTCTATTTCTCGCGGTTCAAACGGGGGCAAATCTTCGGGCGCAATCGTGCGCACAGGGGCCTCAAGCTACCGCCGCTACGGCCGCTGAAGCAACGCGCCGTCGTCGAACAGTCGGACGACCCGCGTGGCTTCGATTGGCACCGCCTCGAGCGCGGCGGCTTGCGCTGGTCCGGTCCGAACCCGCGCCCGAGGATCCTCATCCCGTTCACCGGCGAGCGGGCGCAGATCGACATTGAAGTCGGCGGTCTGGCGCCGGGCGCCGCAACAGAAGGTCTCGCGGTGGCGGTCGAGGAGCAAAAGGTCGATCACGCTCTGGAGTGCGATCAGGCGGGGACGCAATGGCTGCGCTTTGTCGCGCCGCTGCGCCGGGATGACTATACCGTCGCCACCTTGCACACTCCGGTGATGGTCAGCCGGCGTAAGCTTCTCGGTCGGTGCCGCCGTGTCGGCCTGGCGGCCGGCAAGATTGTTCTCGATCCTCTGGCGTGAGTTTGCGCGTAATGAAAGAGCCGCAGGTCATCATTGTCGGCGGCGGCCCGGTCGGCGCGGCGCTGGCGCTCGACCTCGGCCTGCGCGGCGTGTCCAGCGTCGTCGTCGAAAGTCGCAAGAGCCTCGCCAACATCCCGAAGGGGCAGGGGCTGACGCAGCGCACGCTCGAGCATTTCTATTTCTGGGGGCTCGATGAGGAATTGCGCGCGGCGCGCCTGATGCCGCGCGGTTATCCGATCGGCGAGATCACCGCTTACGGCAATCTCGCGGGTGAATACTGGCACGCGCCGGCTGGGCGCGAAGTGGTGGGCGACTTCTTTTTCCAAAAGCAGGAACGCCTTCCGCAATACTGCACGGAAGCGGTGCTGCGGCGGAAATTGGCGGCGTTGCCGAATGTCGAGCTGCGGCTCAATGTCAGCGCGACCGAGGTGGCGCAGTCCAATGACGGCGTGCGCGCCACCGTGACCAACGAACGCGGCGAAATGGAAACGCTCGAGGCCGACTATCTCGTCGGCTGCGACGGCGGCCATTCCATGGTGCGCGAGGCGGCCGGCATCGCACGCGACGGCACCGATTTCGATCAGGTGATGGCGCTCATCGTGTTCCGCTCGCGCGCGCTACACGAGCAGCTCGCGCGGTTTCCCGAGCGCTCGACCTATCGTGTGATGCATCCCGATTTGCACGGCTACTGGAAATTCTTCGGCCGGGTCGACGTCGGCGAGCGGTTTTTCTTTCACGCGCCGGTGCCGCCCGAAGCACGCCGCGACGGTTTCGATTTCAGCGCTCCGCTGTTCGACGCCGCCGGTTTCGAATTCGCCTTCGAGGTCGAGCACGCCGGCTTCTGGGAACTGCGCAATGCGGTTGCCGCGAGCTACCGCAACGGCCGCATCTTTATTGCCGGGGATGCCGCGCACAGCCATCCGCCTTACGGCGGTTACGGGCTCAACAACGGCTTGGAGGACGCGGTCAATCTGAGCTGGAAGCTCGCCGCGTGCTTTGCCGGCTGGGGCGGTGAGCAGCTGCTCGATTCCTATTCGTTCGAGCGCGCGCCGGTGTTTCGCGACGTCGCCGAGGATTTCATCGCCGCCCGCATCCGCGAGGACGACGCGTTTCTCACCCGTTACAATCCGGCGCGCGACCGCGCCGCCTTCGAGGCCGCCTGGAACGCGCGCGTCACCGATGTCGGCTCGCGCCGCTTGGCTTACGAGCCGAGCTATGAAGCTTCGCCGGTCGTGCTCGGACCGCCCGGCGGCAAGACGACGGCGCACGGCGTGCACAGCCTGAAAGCGCGCGCCGGCCATCATCTGTCGCCGCAAGTTCTGTCGAACAGCCGCAATGTGTTCGAAGAGTTTGGCCGGGGCTTTACGCTGTTGGCGCTGGGCGCAAACGCGGCCGTGTTCGAGCAGGCGGCAGCGCAGCGCCAAGTTCCGCTCAAGATCGTGCGTGACAGCGGGCAAGCGGCGCGCGACAACTACGGTGCGTCGCTGATCCTGGTGCGCCCCGATCAGCACGTCGCCTGGGCCGGCGACACGGCGTCGGACGCGGACGCGGACGCAATCATGCGAAAGGTGACAGGTCAATGATGCGAAAATTTGCGCTTATCGGCTTGACGCTCGCGTTCGCCGTCGCCGCGCGAGCCGCGGATTACCCAACGCACGCCATCAAGCTCATCGTTCCGACAGCGCCGGGCGGTCTCAACGATATCGTCGCGCGGCTGATCCAGCCGGGCCTGACGGAGGCGTTGAAGCAGCCGATCGTGATCGAGAACAAGACCGGCGCCAACAACATCATCGGCACCGAGTTCGTCGCGAAATCGGCGCCCGACGGTTACACGCTCGTGGTCGTGCCAGCTTCGCATTCCGTCAATCCGGCGGTGCGAACCAATATGCCGTTCAACACCGAGAAAGACCTCACGCCGATCATCCTGGTCGGCAAGAACGCGATGCTGTTCCTGGTCAACCCGCAAGTGCCTGCAAAAACGCTGGGCGAGTTCGCCACGCTCGCCAAAGCGAGCCCGGACAAATTCTCCTTCGCCACACCGGGCATGGCCAGCCAGTCGCACCTCATCATCTCGCAATGGGATCACATGGCCGGCGTCGAGGCGACCCATATTCCTTATCGCGGCGGCGCGCCGGCGACTTTGGCGACGATCTCAGGCGAGACGCAGTACACCGTGATGTCGAGTCTGCTCGCAGCACCTCAGGTCGAGGCGGGAAAGCTGCGGGCGCTGGCGATCGGCAGCCTCAAGCGCGATCCGCACTTCCCCGACGTGCCGACCATGGCCGAAGCGGGCTACCCGGGCGTCGAGGCGGTGACCTGGGTCGGTCTTTTCGCGCCGGCGGGGACGCCGCGCGAGATCGTCGCAAAACTTAACACAGAGATCGACCGGATTATTCATGAGCCGGACACCGCGGCGAAACTCGACAAACAGGGCATCGTGATCGCCGGCGGTCCGCCGGAAGCGCTTGGCATGCTGGTCGACGAGGAGATCAAGCGCTGGACGGCAGTGGCGCGGCAGAATCACATCAGCGTCGGGCGCTAGCCGCCCCTTGATTAGCTGCGTTTTCCCTGCCACATGCGGCCCATGAACAAGCCGCTCGCCGCCTCCGATTCGGTTACCGCGACGCCGCTTGCGGCGGAAGTCGAGCGGCGGCGCACGTTTGCCATCATCTCGCATCCGGACGCCGGCAAAACGACGCTGACCGAGAAGCTGCTGCTGTTCGGCGGCGCCATCAATCTTGCCGGCCAGGTCAAGGCCAAGCGCGACCGCCGGGCCACCCGTTCGGACTGGATGGCGATCGAGCGCGAGCGCGGTATCTCGGTGGTCACGTCGGTGATGACCTTCGACTACGACGGCCGCGTCTTCAACCTGCTCGACACGCCGGGCCACGAGGATTTTTCCGAAGACACCTACCGCACGCTGACCGCGGTCGACTCGGCGGTGATGGTGATCGACGCCGCCAAGGGCATCGAGGCGCGCACCCGCAAGTTGTTCGAGGTCTGCCGGCTGCGCGATATCCCGATCGTCACCTTCATCAACAAGATGGACCGCGAGAGCCGCGATCCGTTCGAGTTGTTGGACGAAATCGAGAAGACGTTGGCGCTCGACACCGCGCCGATGACCTGGCCGATCGGTCGTGGCCGCGATTTCGCCGGTACCTACGATATCGCCAGCGGCCAGATGCGCCTCTTGAGCGACGACGGCAAGACGGCGGCGCTGGAGCCGCTCGATATCGCCGCGCTGGCGTCGAAGAACCCGCTGCTCGACGCAAAGGCCATCGGCGACGAACTGGCGCTGGTCAAGGACGCATGCCGCCGCTTCGACTTCGACGCTTTCCGCGAGGGCCATCTGACGCCGGTGTTTTTCGGCTCGGCTTTGAAGAATTTCGGCGTCAAGGATCTGCTCGATGCGCTTGCCGAGGTCGCGCCGGCGCCGCGCGCCCAGGTCGCCAACACGCGCAAGATCGACGCGCATGAAAACGCCATGACCGCCTTCGTTTTCAAGATCCAGGCCAACATGGACCCCAACCACCGCGACCGCATCGCCTTCGCGCGGCTGTGTTCGGGCAAGCTGCGCCGCGGCATGAAAGCGACGCTGACGCGCACCGAGAAGCCGATCACGCTGTCGGCGCCGCAATTCTTTTTTGCGCAGGACCGCGCGCTCGCCGACGAGGCTTATGCCGGCGATGTCGTCGGCATTCCCAACCACGGCACGCTGCGCATCGGCGACACGCTGACCGAAGGCGAGGAGATCGCCTTCCTCGGCGTGCCGAATTTCGCGCCGGAAATCCTGCGCCGCGTCAAGCTCGGCGATCCGATGAAGGCGAAGAAATTGAAAGAGGCGCTGCAGCAGATGGCGGAGGAGGGCGTGGTGCAGGTGTTCCGCCCGCTCGACGGCGCCCCGGCCATGGTCGGTGTCGTTGGCCCGCTGCAGCTCGATGTCTTGAAAGTGCGGCTCGGCGACGAATACGGCCTCGATATCGGCTACGAGCAGCCCGAGTTCCAACTGGCGCGCTGGATTTCCTGTGCCGACGCCAAGAAGCTCGACGACTTCGTACAGACGAATTATTCGAGCGTTGCCGATGACCTCGACGGCGACCGCGTCTTCATGGCGCGCAATCAGTTCATTCTCGATTACACCGCCGAGCGCGCGCCCGGCATCGCCTTTAGCGACATCAAGGATGTGAAAAAAGCGGCTTAGTCTTTGGCGCTGCGCGGTGTGTCGAATTCGCAACGCGTTGCATCATTCAACGCGCGTGACTCCGAAATTCGCTGCAACTCCGCATTTCAGCCTCATTCCCGGCTGACTTGGGGCACGGGCGGCGAAATTATAGAAGGCCTTGTCATGAAAAAGCTTGCGTTTCCAATGCTTGCCGCAATGTCATTCGGATTTGTCGTCGCCGCGCCGTTCGCGGCGCGCGCCGACGTCGAGGCCGGCATGCTGACCTGCCGGAGCGTGCAACCGTCGAATTTTGTCGTCGTGTCGTCGCAGACGTACAATTGCCTGTTCGCGCCGGCCACGGGCGGTCCGCCGCAGCGTTATGAGGCCACGATCCATCGTTTCGGCGCACAAATCGGCGTCAGCGAAGATGCGCAGTTGGGCTGGGCTGTGTTCGCGGCAACGCCGCGCGTACGGCCCGGCGCGCTCGCCGGCGGTTACGGCGGCGTTTCCGCCGGAGCGACGGTGGGCGTCGGCGGCAACGCCAATGGCTTGGTGGGTGGGCTCGATAATTCTTTCGCACTTCAGCCGGTCAGCCTTGAGGGCCAGACCGGCCTGAACGTCGTCGCCACGGTTACGTCGCTTGATCTTCGTTCCGTGGCTCCCGCGCGCCATCGCCATCGCCGTCATCACCACTGATAGAACGCGCACGTCGTCGAGATGAAAGAATCAAACCGCCCGACTCGACCGGGCGGTTTGTGGTTTCACGCGCGTTCAATTGAGGCTCCGATAGAACCTCTGGTCGTACAAGCTGCCGCTCATCGGAAGAAGGAGTTCCCGGAATTTACGGGTATGTGCGGCCACTTCATGCTTTTCAAAGCTGGCCTTGCCGTGCCACACCTCGATCAGCGTCAGATGATTGGGCCGACTGCTCTGCTGCCAAACATCGTAGCGCAGGAGTCCGGCATCTTGCGCGCTGTCGATGCTCAATTGCTTGAGAGCCGCGAGGCCCTGCTCCTTTTTGGCGCCGATGAGATCGACATGTGTCAAGACATAGATCGAGCTTTGGTCAGGCGCCTTAGACTCGCCGATTGCAAATCCGGTGTGGATACGCCCATCAATCGGCGCGGCAAGATAGGGCGTAAGCTTGGTATGAAACTGTGCAGTGCTCGTCGCGGCGGCATGGCTCGCTTGCGCCTTGGCATCGCTCCAAGTTTCCAAGATGGCAAATTGCTGCGGCTGCCCGATGCGCTGCAGAACTTCAAAGCCGTTGTTTCCCGCTTCCGTACGGCTCGCGTCGCGTAGCGCACGCAGCATGGGGACCGCTTCAGACTGCGCGGATGGCGCGACTTCGATATAGCCGACGACGTAAATCGCGCTCGCGCTTTGAGCGCGGACCGGCGCGGCCCCGGCAATCAGAGCTGCAGCAACGATAAAGGCAAACAGACGTAACATTTTTACTGGCTTCGCCCCGGAATTCATGCCTGCCGTTTCTCACACGTCTGATTTCACGAGTCGGTGCCTAGTTGATCTTGATATCCGCCGCCTTGATCACCGGTGACCAGCGCGCGATCTCGCCGTCGATCAGCGCGCGGAACGCGCCGGGCGTCGAGCCGACCGGCTCCATCAACTGCGCGGCGAGCTTGTCGCGCACCGCGGGCTCGCGGATGATCGCGACCACGTCTTTGTTGATGGCGTCGATGATCGCTTTGGGCGTCGCGCCCGGCGCGATCAGGCCGTTCCAGGCGTCGGCTTCGACGTCGATGCCGCTCTCCTTCAGCGTCGGCACGTCCGGCAGATAGGGCGAGCGTTTCGCCGTCGACACCGCCAGCATCTTCACCTTGCCGGCTTTGGCCTGCGGCGTCACAGAAATCGCCGGCAGGCAGGCCATCTGCGCGTCGACGCGGATCACCGCGGTCATCGCCTGCGGCGAACTCGGATAGGGCACATGCACGAGCTTGGTGCCGGATTTGATGGCGATCGCCTCCATGGCGAGATGCGACAGCGAGCCGTTGCCGATCGAGGCGAAATTGTATTTGCCCGGATTGGCCTTGAGCAGCGCCACCAGCTCGCCGACGGTGTTGACCTTGAGCTGCGGATTGACCGCGAGCACGCTCGGTTGCGTCACAAGCTGGGTGATCGGCGCGATGTCCTTCTTCGGATCGTAGGGCAAGCTTGAAAACAGCATCGTGTTGATGGCGAGCGGCCCGCCGATACTGACACCGATGGTGGCGCCGTCGGGCGCGGCCTTCGCCACCAGGTCGGTAGCGATATTGCCGCTCGCCCCAGGTCTGTTCTCGACCAGAAACGCGCTCGCCGGATATTTCTTCGACAGGCCGTCGGCGACGATGCGTGCAATGATGTCTGGCGTCGATCCGGCCCCGAACGGAACCAGGATACGCACGGTCTTGGCCGGCCAATCGACGGCGAAGGTGGGAACGCAGGCGGCGCAGAGCAGAATTGCCGAAATGGCGAGGCGCGCAAAGGCGGCACGCGGGCGGGCGATTGCAGGGGTGACGTTTCTTGGGGTCAGTTGCATTGGCGATCACGATCCGTTACTGCGGCGACTGTAAGGGTTCTGCGTAAGCTGGGTAAAGGGCATGGGCCTCGGCATCTTCATCCTCGGGCTGGCGGTATTTTTCGCTGCCCACATCTTCGTGACGTTCCGCGGCGCGCGCGACAACGCGATCGCGACGCTGGGTCTCAACGCTTACCGCGCCGTTTTCGCGATCGTCTCGATCGCCGGCCTTGCGCTGATTGTCTGGGGCTATGCGCACTACCGCGCTCAGGCGCCGCAGATTTGGTCGCCGCCGGCCTTCATGCGGCACATCACGATCGGCCTGATGCTGTTCGCGGTGATCTTTTTCACCGCCGCGTTTATCCCGAGCCACATCAAGACGAAACTCAAGCATCCGATGCTCGCCGGTATCAAGACCTGGGCGCTGGCGCATCTGCTGTCGAACGGCGATCTCGCTTCGATCCTGCTGTTCGGGTCGTTCCTGGCGTGGGGCGTCTATGCGCGCATCGCCGCCAAGCGGCGTGGCGATCTCGGCACGACGGCCGCGCCCGCCGGCTGGACCAACGACGTCATCGTCGTGGCGATCGGCATCGTCATCTATCTCGCGCTCGGCTATGCCTTCCACCCGATGGTGATCGGCGTGCCGGTGTTTGGGAGATAAGCGCCAAATGTCCGTACAAGACGAAATCAGGCGGCTCACCGCCCCGGATATCCTTGCTCGCAAGGGCGGCGATCCGATCGTGTGCCTTACGTCGTATCACGCGCATACCGCACGGCTGGTCGACAAATACTGCGACGTCATCCTGGTCGGCGACTCGCTCGGCATGGTGATGCACGGGCTGGAAACCACGGTGCCGGTCACGCTCGAGATGATGATCCTGCAGGGTCACGCTGTCATGCGTGGCTCGAAACGCGCGCTGGTCGTGGTCGACATGCCGTTTGCTTCCTACGAGGCGTCGAAGGAGCAGGCCTTCATGAACGCCGCGCGGGTGCTCAAGGAAACCGGCTGCGGCGCCATCAAGGTTGAGGGCGGCAAGCGCATGGCCGAGACCGTCGCCTTCCTGGTCGAACGCGGCGTGCCGGTGATGGGCCACGTCGGCCTCACACCGCAATCGATCAATACCATCGGTTCGTTCCGCGCCCAGGGGCGCGAGGAAGCCGACTGGGCCCGCATCGAGCAGGACACCATCGCGGTTGCCGAAGCCGGCGCCTTCGCGGTGGTGATCGAGGCGGTGGCTGAGCCGCTGGCGCGCAAGCTTACCGCCGCGGTGCGCGCGCCCACCATCGGCATCGGCGCAAGCCCGGCCTGCGATGGGCAGATCCTGGTGCTCGAGGACATGCTCGGGCTGTCGCCGCGGGTGCCGAAATTCGTCAAACGCTACGGCGATCTCGGCCCCGGCATCGAAAAAGCGGTTGCCGACTATGCCGCCGACGTGCGCAAGCGCGCCTTCCCCGGGCCGGAACACGTCTATCCGATGAAGGGCAAGAAGGCCTCAGGCTAGGGGCCTAAAGCCCTGAATCTTAACGATTGTCGGGCTTAAGCTTTGCCTTGGACCTGCCACATCGCTAGGTTAGTCCGCAGCCGGCCCGGGGGACGGGCGCTCATCCGGCGGGGAGCGGTTTTTGGCCGATATTTTTCACGAAGTTGACGAGGAAGTCCGCCGCGAACGGCTGCAGAAGCTGTGGGATCGCTACAGCATCTACATCATCGGGTTCGCCATCCTGATCGTGGTCGGCATGAGCGCCTGGCGTGGCTATGTCTGGTGGGAAGAGAAGAAAGCGGCTGCCGCGGGCGCCCAATTCGAGTCCGCGCTGAGCCTGAGCGATGAGGGCAAGCACGCCGAGGCCGACGCCGCCTTCGCCAAGATCGCCGCCGAGGCGCCGGCCGGCTATCGCGTCCTGGCACGGTTGCGTGCCGCCGCCGAGACCGCCCAAACCAAGCCCGCCGATGCGGTGAAGACGTACGACGACCTTGCCGCCGACGCTTCGCTTGGGTCGACCTTGCAGGACCTCGCTGCCGTGCGCGCCGGCCTTTTGCTGGTGGATACCGCTTCGCTTACCGAGATGCAGCGCCGGCTCGACCGGGTCGCGCAGCCTGGCCACGCCTTCCGCCACAACGCGCGCGAATTGCTGGCGCTGTCAGCATGGCACAATCACGACGCAACAGCGGCGCGCCGTTACATCGACATGATCGCGGCCGACGGCGAGACGCCGCCCAGCACGCGTGCACGCGCCGACGTGCTGTCCGCGCTGATCGCGGCCGACAGCAGCAAGAGTTGAGGGTTCTTCCATGCGTCGCAAGTATCGCGTTTTGTTGATCGCTTCGTCGCTCGCGCTCATGCCGGCGCTGGCCGGCTGCGCCGACTTCGACATGGACAACTTCGACTTTCTCAATCTCAATCAGAAAAAGAAGCTGCCGGGCGAGCGCAAGGAAGTTTTCCCGGGCGGCGTGCCGGGCGTGACGCAAGGCATTCCACCTGAATACATGAAGGGCAATCAACCGCCGCCCGACACCGCGTTGGCGCCGGATGCCGCGGCGCCGCCGCCAGCGGCCAAGACCGCCGCGATTGCGCCCGCGGAAGAACCCAAGCCGAAAGCGAAGCCCAAGCCGAAGCCACGTGCGGCAAAGCCCGCTCCCACGCGCGTGACCGTTCAGCCGGTGGCGCAGGGTCAAGGCACCGGCGAACAGAAGCTCGAACCGTGGCCGGCGGCGGCGCCGGCGGGGCAGCAGCAACCGGCTCCTGCGCAGGGTAACGATCCCTGGCTGAGCGCGCCGCCGCCGCCCAGCACGATGTCGCGCTGACCTTTCTTGCCCCTTGCCTCACCGCGGCGAAGGGGAAAGAAACATCCATGAGCTTCACCATCGCCATTGTCGGCCGGCCCAATGTCGGCAAATCGACCCTGTTCAACCGGCTGGTCGGCCGCCGTGTGGCGCTGGTCGACGACCGGCCGGGGGTGACGCGCGACCGCCGCGAAGGCGAGGCGCGGCTCGGTGACCTCGACTTCACCGTGATCGACACCGCCGGGCTCGAAGAGTCCGCGCCCGACAGCCTCACCGGCCGCATGCGGGCTCAGACCGAGACGGCGATCGGCCAAGCCGACGCCATCTTCTTCATGATCGACGCGCGCAGCGGCCCGACCGGCGTCGATCGCGTCTTCGCCGATCTCGTGCGCAAATCAGGCAAGCCGGCGGTGCTGATCGCCAACAAGATGGAAGGCAGCGCGGGCGAGGCTGGCCGGCTCGACGCCTATGCGCTTGGCCTCGGCGACCCGGTGGCGATTTCCGCCGAACACAACGAAGGTCTGGTCGATCTCTACGACGCATTGCGCGTCGCTCTACCGCAAGAGACCGCGCGGCAAAGCGAGACGGCCGCTCGGTCCGGCCCGCATCCGATCCGCGTCGCCATCGTCGGCCGCCCCAACGCCGGGAAATCGACGCTCGTCAACCGGCTGGTCGGCGAGGAGCGCCTGCTGACCTCGGCCGAGGCCGGCACCACGCGCGACGCCATTGCCGTCGATCTCGATTGGCGCGGCCGGAAATTCCGCCTGCACGACACCGCCGGCCTGCGCCGCCGCTCGCGCGTCGACGAGAAGCTGGAGAAGCTGTCGGTTGCCGATGCGCTCAACGCGGTCCGCTTCGCCGAAGTGGTGGTGGTGCTACTCGACGTCGAGAATGCCTTCGAGGAACAGGACCAGCGCATCGTCGACTTGGTCGAGCAGGAAGGCCGCGCCATCGTCATTGCGGTCAACAAGTGGGATTTGAAGGAACAGACCGCGGGCGCCGTCGGAAAATTGCGCGTGCTGGCGGAGGAAAAGCTGACGCAACTCAAGGGTGTGCCGCTGGTCGCGGTGTCGGCGCTGACCGGCGAAGGCCTCGACCGGCTGATGCAGGCAATCATCGACGCCTATACGGTGTGGAACAAACGCGTGCCGACGAGCGCGCTCAATCGCTGGTTCGAAGCGACGGTCGATGCGCATCCGCCACCGGCCGTGTCGGGACGCAGACTGCGGCTCAACTACATCACGCAGGCAAAAAGCCGGCCGCCGAGCTTCGTCGTGTTCTGCACCCGCGCCGACGCGCTGCCCGACGCCTACAAACGCTATCTCCTGAATTCGTTGCGCGAGGCGTTCGAGCTTCCGGGCACTCCGATAAGACTCACGCTGCGCGAGAAGGACAACCCGTTCAAGGGCCGCGCCAAACGACGCCATTAACAGCCGTTCATTGCGTAGCAAATCGCCGTGACTGCGGAACCGGCCTCGTGCGCTGGCGTTAGTTCCCCTGACGACAAAACCGGGCACCGTGCGCGGTCTTCGTCATCTGGAGGAGATCATATGGACAAGAAGATTGCTGGGTTACTCGGTGCGGTTGCCGCGCTGAGCACAGTGGGAGCGGCGCAGGCGTCGACGCCGAGCGCCAACCCGATGCAGGCGAATTCCTACACTGACCTGCTCAAGCCGGTGCCGGATGCCATGTCGGCACTCGCCGCCGACAATGCCGCGCGTGCTTCAGGCACTCAGGGCGGCGTGAAGACGGCGCAGATCAGTGTCGAGGTCGGCCATCATCACCATCACCACCATCATCGCCGCATCATCATTCATCACCACCACCACCATCATCACCACAAGATCATCATTCGTCACCACCACCACCATCATCACCACAGCGAGTACTTCGCGGTCCCGCGCAAGGACGCGTAAGCGGGAACGCTCATTCGGCGTGAGACGGGCGGAAGCAGATCAGCTTTCGCCCGTTTTCGCTTGCGCTTTGGCTGCGCGCAGGATGTGGCGGTAGGTGCCGTCGAACACGGTATTTGTCGACGACGTCCATTCGGTTTCCTTGGACAGCGTGTTGCGGCTGGCGTGAATGCGACGGCCGCGCATTTCCCGCTCAGCGGCTTCGTCCATCTCCATTTCGACCAACTGAAACTGCGGCTCGGCCGGCACGATCAGCATCTGCATGAACGGCTCGCCTTTGCGGAAAACGTGGCGCACGCCGGCGGGGGGCGCCTTGAACACCACGAACGAGATCATCGGCCACCAGCTCGTGCGCAGCAAAGCGGGCACCGCGAGCGGTACGTCGTCGTTCGGCGAGGTGTAGTAGCGCGGGTGCGGCTCGGTGCGCACCGCCATGCCGTCGTCGACTTTGAGGTCGAGCAGCAGTTGATACGTGTAGTAACCTTCGCCGAACGCCCGGAACGGCGGCCAGTTCACACCGCTCTCAGGGGCGGGACCGAAATCGCCATCGAGCACGACATTGCCGTCCTGCTGGGTGACGTGGAGTTCGTTGTCGTAGGGGTAGAACACCTCGATGCCGTATTGCGCGCCCTCGGTGAAGGGCAAGCAATGCCAAACCTGCTCGTGGGAGCCATCCTTGCGCGGCTCCGGTTTGCCGCCCCAGCCGGGCATTTCCAGCTTGGTGCGGCGCGGCTGCAGACGCGGATCGACAAGGCGATATTTGATCGTCTGCATGCGCGTTTCCCGAACATTGGACCCCAGGCCGGGTCGCAACGCAGCAGGCCTGCAAAAAGTTCCATCAGGACGGGGGCGGGGACGGCGGGTGAAAATCGAGGAATTTGCCGGCACGGAATTCGTAAATCTTGCCGCTCTCTGCACATTCGGGCAGGCACAGCGGCACGATCGCCTCAGCGATTTGCTCGGGTGTCGGCAACGTCGCCGGATCGACGCCGGGAAACGCGGCGGCATACATGCGGGTGCGCGTCGGCCCTGGCGAAAAGAGGTTGGCGCAAATCTTCGTCGTCGCGCATTCCGCGGCGTAGGCGCGGATCAGCGCATCGAGCGCGGCTTTGCTCGCGGCATAGGCTCCGAAATAGGCGCGTCCCAGATAGGCGACCGCGGAGGTGATGAAGACGGCCCGGCCGGCCGCCGCCCGCTTGAGCAGCGGGTCCATGGTGCGGATGAGTTGCCAGTTGGCGGTGACGTTGACGGCGAACAGATTGTCCCAGTCTTTCGGCTCAATGTGGCCGAGCGGCGTCGGCACGCCGAGCACGCCGGCATTGCCGACCAGCACATCGAGACGGCCGTAGCGCTCGTTGAGCGCGAGGGCGAGCCGCGCGATGCCGTCCGCATCCTTCACATCGAGCGGCACCAGCGTCGCCGTGCCGCCGGCCGTCTTGATGGCGTCGTCGACCTCTTCGAGCCCGCCCACCGTGCGTGCGACCGCCACGACATGCGCGCCGGCGCGCGCCAGCGCGAGCGCGAGCGCGGCGCCGATACCGCGCGAGGCGCCGGTGACCAGCGCGATCCGATCGGACAGGGGGAGCGACATACTCTTGCGTCAGTCCGGTGGCGTTTCCGGCAGCTTGATGCCGAGTTCCGCGGCGCTGCGCAACACCTGCGATGGCAGATAGGGTTTTTGCAGGAATTTGCTGCGCGATAGCGGCGTCAGCCGTCCGGCATAGCCGCTGGCGTAAATGACCGGCACGTCGGCATGGCGCGCGCGGATCTCGACCGCGAGTTGCCAGCCGTCCATGCCGGGCAGCTTGATATCGGTAAACAAAAGATCGAGCCGTTCGCCGGCCGGCGCCAAGGCCAGGCCGTCTTCGGCGCTCGCCGCCTCCAGCACGTCGAATCCGGCGGTCGCGAGCTCGTACACGATCATTTCACGCACCAGAAATTCATCCTCGACGATCAGCACCCGCGGCGGCATGGGCGTGTTAACTCGTCTGGGCAAGGGTGGCGGCGCCAAGTGGCATGGATACGTCTCTCTCGGCGGCCGGCGCGGCCTGCGTGACCGCGCGCGGCAGGTAAATACGGATGCAGGTACCTTCGCCGGGCGCGCCGGCGATTTCGACATGGCCGTTCGACTGTTTGACGAAACCGTAGACCTGGCTCAGTCCCAGGCCCGAACCGGCGCCGGGCGGCTTGGTGGTGTAGAAGGGCTCGAAGGCGTGGCTGATGACCTCCGCGCTCATGCCACTGCCACTGTCGGTCACGCTCAGAAGCACGAAGTCGCCGCGCAGCGGTTCGCCGTCGGCGGTCTTGGGGTTGTGGCAATTGCGGCTTTCGACGGTCAGCCGTCCGCCATCCGGCATGGCGTCGCGTGCGTTGACCGCGAGATTGAGCAAGGCATTCTCGAGCTGGTTGGGATCGACCTCGACGGGCCATAGTCCACGATCGGACTGCAGATCGACCGCGACGCGTTCGCCGATCGCGCGGCGGATCAGGTCCTCCATGCCTTCGACCAGAGCGTTGACGTCGAGCCGGTGCGGCGCCAACGGCTGGCGGCGGCCAAACGCCAAAAGCTTCTGCGTCAGCGCCGCCCCGCGCGCGGCGCCTTCCATGGCGCCCTTGATCGAGCGATAGACCGCCGGATCGTCACGGAAGTCGCTCCCCAGACGTTCCAGATTGCCGACCACGACGGTCAAGAGGTTGTTGAAGTCGTGCGCGACGCCGCCGGTGAGCTGGCCGATCGCTTCCATCTTTTGTGCCTGCCGCAGCATGTCTTCGGTCTTCAGCCGCTCGGCCTTCTCCGCCTGCAGCGCAGCGAGCGCGGCGTTGCGCTCGGCGATCTCGCGGGTGAGCTTCTCATTCATGTGCCGTAGCGTATCCGTCGAGGGGATCGCCAGCGCCTTCGGCAGCAGCGGCCACAGACCGATTGCGGTGACGACCGACACGGCCGCGCAAATGACCTTGACCATGGCTTCGGCGCCGTAGTCCGGCACCCACAGGGTCCAGATCGAAAAGAAGTGCGTGGTGCCGCAGGCCATGATGAACAGCGCGAAGGCCCAGAACACCCAGCCGAACTGAATGTCGTTGCGATGGGAGACGAAATAGGCGAGGGCGATGGGAATAGAAAAGTAAGAGAGGCCGATCAGTGCGTCGGCGCCGACATGAGTCCAGATCAACTCGGGCCGCCACAGCAAACAGATGCCATGCGGCGAGAGGCTGTCGGTCGACAGCAGGTCGCGGAAATAATCGAACATTGCAAGCTCCCTGCTGTCCGATGTGCCGAAATTGCCGATTCGGCAGGTGCGATCGCAAGGTAGCTAGCTACCGGACTATGTAAAAGTTCTTAAAAATCGGCGCAAAATTGGCGGAACTTCAGATCGCTTCCGCCAAAAGCGACAACTGCCGCGGGCTTCCTTCCTGGGCGCCGAGGTCGGTGAGCGCGGTCGGATAGTCGCCGGTGAAGCAATGGTCGGTGAACTGCGGCCGTGCCGCATCGCGGCCGGGCAGGCCCATGGCGCGGTAGATGCCCTCGACCGACAGGAAGGCGAGCGAATCCGCGCCGATAAATTGCCGCATGCCCTCGAGGTCGTGGGTCGCGGCGAGCAGCTTGTCGCGCTCGGGCGTGTCGATGCCGTAATAGTCGGGATGCGTGATCGGCGGCGAGGCGATACGGAAATGCACCTCTTTGGCGCCGGCATCGCGCATCATCTGCACGATCTTGCGCGAGGTGGTGCCGCGCACGATCGAATCGTCGACCAGCACGATGCGTTTGCCGGCGACCACCGCGCGGTTGGCGGAATGCTTGAGCCGCACGCCCTGGTCGCGGATCGATTGCGTCGGCTGGATGAAGGTGCGGCCGACATAGTGATTGCGGATGATGCCGAGTTCGAATGGGATGCCCGACTGCTGGGCAAAGCCGAGCGCGGCCGGCACGCCGGAATCCGGGACCGGCACGATGACGTCGGCGAGCGCGGGCGCTTCCTTGGCGAGTTGTCCGCCCATCGACTTGCGCACGTCGTAGACGTGACGCCCGCCAACGATGGAATCCGGCCGCGAGAAATAGATGTATTCGAAGATGCAGGGGCGCGGCGCCATCGGCGGAAACGGTTTGTGCGACTGCGCACCGTCCTCGTCGAACACCACCACCTCGCCGTTCTCGACGTCGCGCACGTATTTGGCGCCGATGATGTCGAGCGCGCAGGTCTCCGAGGCCAGGATCGGGCAGCCGTCGAGCGTGCCGATGACCAGAGGTCTAATTCCCAAAGGGTCTCGCGCGCCGACCAGCTTCTTGTTGGTGAGCCCGACGAAGGCATAGGCGCCTTCGAGCTGCCGCAGGCCCTCGACGAAGCGGTCGACGAAACGGTTGCGCCGCGCGCGGGCCACCAGATGCAGGATCACCTCGGTGTCCGTGGTCGACTGCATCATGGCGCCTTCGTGCACCAGCTGCTTGCGCAGCGCGATACCGTTGGTGAGGTTGCCGTTGTGGCCGATGGCGAAGCCGCCGCCTTCGAGCTCGGCGAACAGCGGCTGCACGTTGCGCAGGATAGTTTCGCCGGTGGTCGAATAGCGTACGTGCCCGATCGCGGAATTGCCGGGCAGGCGGTCGATCACGTCGCGGCGGGCAAAGGCGTCGCTGACGAGGCCGAGGCGGCGCTCGGAATGGAAGCGCTTGCCGTCGAACGAGACGATGCCGGCGGCTTCCTGGCCGCGGTGCTGGAGCGCGTGCAGGCCGAGCGCGGTGATGGCGGCGGCGTCGGGATGGTTGAAGATGCCGAACACGCCGCATTCTTCGCGTAGCCGGTCGGCATCCGGATCGAATTCGGTGTCTGCCGAGGCTGCGAGGTCTTGCGGCTGTTGCTGCATCGTTATCGGGTTCCGGTCCGTGGGGCCTGCGGTTTCTGGTCGGCGTCCGGCGGTTCCTGGTCTTCCGGCTTCTGGCGCTTCAACCGCTTTAAGATGGTGCTTTCAGGGTCATCCGGCAACATGGACATCAACCATTGTCCGGTACTTTGCAACACGACCCTCGATTTGGCGCCGCGCACCCATTCCGGCTGGCTGCGGTCGGGCACCAGCCAGGCGAAGAACAGGAAGGCGACGACGACGATGATCAGCCCGCGGCCGAGCCCGAACAGGAAGCCGAGCGTGCGGTCGAGCGCGCCGACCCGGCTGTCGAGCACCATGTCGGAAATGCGCACGGTGATGATCGAGACGATGAGCAAAGTGAGCAGGAATACGCCGCCGACGCTGGCGCCCGCCGCCACCATGTCGCTTGTAATGTATTGCTTGGCGAGCGGCAGCACGCGTGGATACGAATACAGCGTCACCAGCGCGGCGACACCCCAGGCGCCGATCGACAGGATCTCGCGCATGAAGCCGCGGATCATGGCGAGCAGGCCGGAGATCAGCATGACCGCGAGGAGGATGATGTCGAGCAGCGTGATCGGCATCGGGGGCTCATGCACTCCGCGGATAGGGGCGTTCGTCACGCCAGTGGCGCGGCGAATCCGTGAGTGCCATAGCGTCTCCCGGCGAGCGCGGCAATGTCGGCCTTAAGTGTTTAATTTTAGGCCTTTTTCTGTACCCGCTCCAGGCCACGAGATGAGGTCGCGCGGGGCGGTTTGAAGGCCTCGTGTATAGCGAGGCATCGCGGTCGCGTCACCCGTCTTGTCCACGGCTTTTCGCCGCCGGGCCCCGGGTGCCGCGGGCGGCGATATCGGCCACCAGACTGGCAAGGCTTGCCACATCGGTCACTTTAAGCCCGGGCTCTCCGGCCTCCGCGCGCGCGTTGTCGGGAACGACGGCGCGGGTAAAGCCGAGTTTTGCGGCTTCTTTGAGCCGCGCCGCGCTTTGGGCGACCGGACGTATGGCTCCCGACAGAGACACTTCACCAAAATAGACCGCATCCGCCGGCAAGGGCGCGTTGGCCAGCGAAGAGACCAGCGCCGCTGCCGCGGCGAGATCGGCGGCCGGCTCCTGGATGCGCAGGCCGCCGGCGACGTTAAGGTAAACGTCGTGGCCGCCGAGCTTGACGCCGCAGTGCGCCTCCAGCACGGCGAGCACCATCGACAGCCGGCTCGGGTCCCAGCCGACCACGGCGCGCCGTGGCGTGCCGAGCGATGTCGGTGCCACCAGCGCCTGGATTTCGACCAGCAGCGGCCGTGTGCCCTCGATGCCGGCAAACACCGCGGTGCCGGGCGAGCCGAGATCGCGTGTTGACAAGAACAATTCTGACGGATTGGCGACTTCGCGCAGGCCCGCGCCGGTCATTTCGAAGACGCCGATCTCGTCCGTCGGGCCGAAGCGGTTCTTCACCGCGCGCAAGATTCGGAATTGGTGCGAGCCTTCGCCCTCGAACGACAGCACGGCGTCGACCATGTGCTCGACCACGCGGGGCCCTGCGATCTGTCCGTCTTTGGTGACATGGCCGACCAGGATGATGGCGGCGCCCGAGCGCTTGGCGTAGCGGATCAGCGCCTGCGCCGCGCCGCGCACTTGCGTCACGGTGCCGGGCGCCGACTCGACGAGCTCGGTCCACATGGTCTGGATCGAATCGATGACGATCAGCCGCGGCGTCTTGCCCTCGGACATGGTGGCGACAATGTCCTCGACCGAGGTCTCCGCCGCGAGTTCGACCGCTTCGCGCAGACCCAGCCGCTCGGCGCGCAGCCGCACTTGGGCGACCGCTTCTTCGCCGGAGATGTAGACGGCGCGGTGGCCGGCGCGCGCGAGCGCCGCCGCCGCCTGGATCAGCAGGGTCGATTTGCCGATGCCGGGATCGCCCGCCATCAGCAGCACCGAGCCGCGCACGAAGCCGCCGCCGGTGACGCGGTCGAGTTCGGCGACGCCGCAGGGCAGGCGCGGCGCCTCGTGCGCCTCGCCTGTTAATGGCTCCAGAGCAAAGAGCCGGCCTTTGCCGGCCTTGCGGCCCGGACCGGCGGGGCGCTCGGCGCCTTCCTCGGTGAGCGTATTCCACTCGCCGCAGGCCTCGCATTTGCCCTGCCAGCGGTGCGAGGCAGCACCGCAGTTCTGGCAGACGAAGCTCAGGCTGCGTTTGGACACGGGAATCGCCCTGGAATGGCTCAAACTAGGCTAAAGCGCCCGTGAGAACATTACAAGAACATTTTTTAAGAAAG
>DASUGZ010000062.1:0-6538 GCA_036273755.1 Pseudolabrys sp. | reverse complement strand
TTGGTCATCGTCATGGTCAGCTGCCGTTCAAGCCGTAAGCTTCGGGGAAGAACATGTCTTTCCAGGACGCCGGTTTCTTCTTGATGCGCCCGACCTTGTACATGAAGTCGACGAACTTCATCAGATTGACCGGGGTCGTCGTGTAGTCCACGTCGGGATCGGCGATCATCTTTTCGAGCGCGTCGACGGAGTTCTTGTCCCTGGCCGCGATCTTGTACATTTCGGCCGCCTCGCGCGGATGCGCCTTGATGAAGGCATTGGCTTCGTTAAAAGCGGCGACGACCGCGGCGCAGATTTTCGGATTGGCGTCGTGAAATTTCTTGGTCGCCACCAGCACCCCGTTGGTGTGCTTGCCGCCGACGACGTCATAGGACTTGAGCACTTGATGGATGCCGGGGGTCGCCAGCTCGTAGTAGTAGAACGGCGCGCTGGCAAAATGCGAATCGATTTCCGATTTTCCCGACATCACCGCGGCTGCCGCGTCGGCATGCGAGCGTGTGATGGTGATCGAGTCGAGCTTGTCGTAGTGATCGTTGCCCCAGATCTTGGCGGATTCCATTTCCAGAATGAGCGCATGGCCGGTGAGTTTCACCGCGGGCAGTGCGATCTTGTCCTTGTCGGTGAAGTCCGCGATCGTCTTGATGTCCGGATTGCGCGTCACCAGCACGAACGGCATCGACTGCATGGCAATCAGCGCGCGCACCTCCTGCGGCGTGCCGGCGGTCTTGTCCCAGATCGTCGCCAGCGTGGTTCCGCCCGGCCCGATGAAGTCGGCTTGGCCCGCGAGCAAGGCGTCGAGTTCGGCTGCCGGACCGACGCGCTGCGTCCACGTCGTCTTGACGTCGCCTAGCCCCGCGGCCTTGGCGTTCTTTTCGATCAGGTGCTGCGCCTCGATCACGATCATCGGCAGATAAGGCAGGCCGAACTGCTTCGACATATGCACTTCGGTCACTTCGGCATGTGCGGTGGCGGCAAATACAATGGCGCACAAGACGCCTGCTGCTGGTTTTCTCCACATGAGATTCCTCCCTTAGTTTTCTTTTGATAACAGCCTCGCCGAGTTGTCGGCGAAGATTTTCTGAAGCTCCGTCACACCTTGATTTCGCGCACCTGCATGGCCTTTTCGGTCATGGCGGCGAGCAGAAACTGAATATCGGTTCCGGTCGACACCAGCCGCGCGCCCATGGCGATGAACTCGGCAGCGAGCTTCGGCCGCGTCGACAATCCGCCGACGCCGACGTGTTTGCCATGCTTGCGGCAGGCTTCGATGGTGCGGGCATAGGCGTCGCGCACCTTTGGGTGCTCGTATTGGCCGGCGAGCCCCATGCTGGCCAACATATCGTTCACACCAATAAGCACCAAGTCGACGCCCTCGACCGCGGCGATCTCATCGGCTTGCTCGAGCGCCGCCGCGGACTCGAACTGCACAATCACCATGGTGGCGTCGTTGACCGCGGCGTTGGCCTCCGCGGTCGGGAACGAACGATATTGCAGATGGGGCAGGGCGCCGCCGGCGCCGCGCTCGCCGAGCGGCGGGTATTTCACTGCCTTGACCACCTCTTGCGCCTCCGCCGCCGAGCCGATGCCCGGCGCGACGATGCCGAGCGCACCGCCGTCGAGCACGCGCTGGATATAGTCCGGCGTATTGGCGGGCACGCGCACCATCGGCGTCACACCGGCACTGAGCGCGGCAAGGCAAATCTGTCCGGTGATGTCGAGCGTGATGGTCGAATGCTCCATGTCGATATAGATCATGTCGAAACCGGCGGTCTTTGCGAGCTGGGCAATCTCGACGCCGCGCGTGAGGCGTATGGTCATCGAGGCGACCACCTCATTGCGCGCCAGTTTCTCTTTGACGATATTACGGACGACGTCGCTCGCCTTCACGTTCCTGTCTCCTTACTTCGGGTCGGGCAGTTCTATCGCCAGCATGACGTTGCTCAGGCTCTTGCCGTGGATGTCCTGAGCTAGAGAAATGGTTACGCCGCCGCCGAGCGCGTTCTCGATGACGAAGTTGAACGCCTTGAGGTTGCGCAAGGGGTAGCGTTTCACCGGGCCTTTGGCGATGTGCCTGAATGCCTCCGACACGCGCTCCGGCGTTAGCTCGCGTTCGAGAAATCCCCAATGCTTGGGATCGTAGCAGATCACCGAAATGTTCGATGTGTTGCCTTTGTCGCCCGCGCGTGCATGAGCAAGGTCGTAAACGCGGATGCTCATAGTGCGCCCTCCACGACGACCTGCGCGTTGACTAGGTTCTTCGGCAGCAGCACTGATTTCACGGCCAGCACGTCACGCACCCGCGGCTCGCAGGCGCCGCCGGCGCCGCCCGGCCCGTGCATGTGCATGGCGCGCACTTCGAAGCCGATGGCATGCGCCGCCTTGCGGTCGTGCGTGCGGCCGGCGAGGCGCAGACGCACTTCGTAAGGTTCCGGACGGATTTCAATCTGATCGTGCAGGCTGGACATGCCGATCAGGTCGACACGGAAATCGTCATAGGTGAAGCCCTGCAGCTTCAGCCGTTCCTTGACGATCTCGGCCGCCCATTTGGCGCGCGCGACGGCGTCGATGCCGCCGTATGAGACTTCGCCTTCGCCGATATAGCCGTCGGCGTAACCGACATTGACTTTGTAGGTCTCGGTCGCCGGCCGCGCATTGGCGCCGGATACGCGCACGCGGTCGGATGCCTCTTGCGTGAGCGCAATGCCGGAAATGTCGAGCACGCAATCGGGCGTGATGTAGGCGGTCGGGTCGTGGATTTCGTAAATCAGCTGTTCGGTGCAAGTCATCGTGTCGAGGCGGCCACCCGAGCCCGGCGTCTTGCCGATGACGATCGAGCCATCGGCCTTGACGTCGGCGAACGGGAAGCCGTTGCGTGCGAGGTCCGGCACGTCCTTCTTGCCCGGCCAGCCGAAGCAGCCGCCGGTGACCGATGCGGTGCATTCGAGCAGATGACCGGCCGCTGTGCCCTGCGCGATCTTCGGTAGATCGTCGTAGGCCCAGCCGAACTCGTGCAGCATCGGCGCCAGAAACAGCGACGGATCGGCGACGCGGCCGGACAGCACGATCGGCGCGCCGGTGTTGAGCGCCTCACACACAACGTCGGCGCCAAGATAGGCATTGGCGGAGATCATCTTCGGCAGAATCGATTCCAGCGGGTCGCCGTTCTCGATCAGCTTGAGACCGCTCTGGTGCTTGACGATGCTCGAGACATCGTCGCCGAGCACGACCGCGACGGGCACGTCGCCGAGGCCGAGGTCGGCAGCTTCCTTGCGCGCCGCGCGCGCGCCGCCCAACGGGTTGGCGGCACCCATATTGCTGACGATGCGGATGCCTTTCTTGATGCACGCCGGCAGCACCATGCGCAGGCGCGCGTGCAGCGACGGCGAATAGCCGAGATTCGCATCCTTGCTGCGCGACAGGTTCTCGCGCGACACCGTGCGCTCGGCGAGGCACTCGAAAACCAGGTAATCGATGTCGCCGCGCTCGGCGAGTTCCAGCGCCGGCAGCATGCGGTCGTCCGACGTGCCGGCGCCGGCGCCAACGCGAATGGTCTCCCGCGATGCCATTGGACGTTCCTCGCGCAGGCTTTTCTGGTGTCTGGCCGTGACTTTCGTCTCGCCCCTGCACGCGCAGGCTATAGCCTTGGCAAGCCTCTGAAAACCGTTCAAATTGTATGGCATACGGGGTGCGCGGGCCACGCAGGTCTCGCACGACAAGAAAAAGAACGTGTGGAGGAGACGACGGATGCCGGGCGGTGCGACACTCGCATCAAAATCGCCTTCCGAAGTGGGCGAGGGCAAGACGCCACCGAGCGCCTTGGGCCGCTCCCGCCTCAGCGGCCAGGCCGACCCATCGCGGCCGCTGCTCGACGTGCGTGGCGTCACCATCCAATACAAGACGCAGGCGCATCTTGTGACGGCGACCTATCGTGTCGGCTTTAATGTGCTCCAAGCGGACCGTTTCGTTCTGCTCGGTCCCTCCGGCTGCGGCAAATCGACCTTGTTAAAGGCGGTGGGCGGCTATCTGCAGCCGACCGAAGGCGAAATCCGGCTGAAGGGCGAACTGATCAAGAAGCCTGGTCCCGACCGCATCATGGTGTTCCAGGAATTCGACCAGCTACTGCCGTGGAAGACGGTGTTCGAGAACGTCGTCTTTCCGCTGAAGACGACGGGAACGCTCGACGCCCGGGCCGCCCACGAGCGCGCCATGCACTACATCGAAAAGGTCAATCTCACCAAGTTCGCGGACAGCTATCCGCACACGCTGTCCGGTGGCATGAAACAGCGGGTGGCGATCGCGCGCGGCATGGCGATGGAGCCGGACATTCTCCTGATGGACGAGCCGTTCGCCGCGCTCGACGCGCTCACGCGCACGCGCATGCAGGACGAGTTGCTGGCGCTGTGGGACGACACGCATTTCACCGTACTGTTCGTCACCCACTCGATCCCGGAGGCGATTAAGATCGGCAGCCGCATTCTGTTGTTGTCGCCGCATCCGGGACAGGTGAAGGCCGAGATCAACAGCGTGCCACGGGGGCAAGAAAGCTCCAACGAGGCCGCCGCGCTCGGCCGCGAAATTCACGACATGCTGTTCGCCGACCAGATCGAGGAGGCGCCCCATGCTTGAGGCGGTTCAACGGGCGAATGTCATCCATCGCGAAACGCTCGGACCGGAACAGTTCGGCATCATCCAGAAGCCGCTGACGTTGGTCGAGAAGATCTACAATCGGACTTGGCTGCGCAAGGTTTTCATCATTGTCGTGCTGGCCGCGGGTTGGCAGCTTTACGCGATGTGGCTCGACAACCCGCTGTTGGTGCCGACTTTCGCCGACACCGTGCGCGCGCTGGTGAGCGACGTGAGCAACGGCACCATCCCGAACCGCGCACTGAGTTCGATCCAGGTGCTGCTGGTCGGCTTCGCCAGCGGCACGCTGCTGGCCGGACTGCTCACCGTGTTTGCCATTTCGACACGCATCGGCACGGACTTCCTCGAAACCATGACCGCGATGTTCAATCCGCTGCCGGCCATCGCGCTGTTGCCGCTGGCGCTGATCTGGTTCGGTCTCGGCGCCGGCAGCCTCGTGTTTGTGCTGATCCATTCGGTGATGTGGGCGGTTGCGCTCAACACGCTCGCGGGATTCCGCGGCGTCTCCGGCACGGTGCGCATGGTCGGGCGCAACTACAATCTCAACGGCCTGCGCTTCGTCGCCAAGATCCTTATCCCCGCAGCATTCCCCAGCATCCTTGCCGGCCTCAAGATCGGCTGGGCCTTCGCCTGGCGCACACTGATCGCGGCCGAACTGGTCTTCGGCGTGTCGTCGGGGCAGGGCGGGCTCGGCTGGTACATCTTCGAGAGCAAGAATCAGCTCAACATCCCGGAAGTGTTCGCCGGCCTGCTGACCATCATCATGATCGGATTGGCCGTCGAGAACGTTATCTTCCGCTTCGTCGAAACAAGAACGGTGCAGCGTTGGGGCATGCAATCCTGATTGCGTGTAAATCCCGGCCCAATATCAATGGAGGAATTCATGATGCACAGGCGCGCTTTCTGCAAAGCCATGGCGGCCGCGCCTGCGGCGTTGGCGACCCCGGCGCTGCTGCGCTCGGCATTCGCCGATGAAGTCGGAAGCATCGTCTTGGTGAGCCAGCACGGTCTGCCTTATCTGCCGTTGATGGTGATGGAAAACTTCAAGCTGATCGAAAAGCACGCTGCAAAGACGGGCGTCACCTCGCTCAAGCCCGATTTCAAGACGCTCGGCGGCACCCAATCGCTCATCGACGCGCTGTTGAGCGGCCAGATGAATTTCGGCGTCACCGGCGTGCCCGGCCTCGCCACCTTGTGGGACAAGACCGCCGGTACCGCCAACGAGGTGCGCGCGCTCTCCGCCGTGCAGTCGATGCCGTTCATGCTGGTGACCAATCGCGACTCGATCAAGACGATCCGCGACTTCAACGAGCACGACAAGATCGCGCTGCCGGCGGTGAAGGTGTCCTCGCAGGCGATCTGCCTGCAGATGGCGGCGGCCAAGGAGTGGGGCCAGGATCAATACGCCAAGCTCGATCCGCTCACCATCACGCGGCCGCACCCGGATGCCGCGGCGTCGGTAATGTCGAAAGCGACCGAAGTGAACAGCCACTATTCGGTCGCGCCTTACTACTACCTGGAACTGGCGACACCGGGCGTGCACAAAGTGCTGAAGTCCTACGACACGCTCGGCGGTCCGGCGACCAACGGCGTGATGATCATGGCGAAGAAGTTCCGCGACGCCAATCCGAAGGTGACCGCCGCGGTGTACGCCGCGCTCTCCGAGGCCGAGGACTTCATCAACAAGAACGCCGGTCAGGCGGCAGCGATCTACATCAAGACCACCAACGAGAAGAAAAGTACCCCGGCGGACCTCACCAAATACATCTCCGATCCCGACAATGTGTGGACCACGGCGCCGCAGCAGTCGATGGAGTTCGCGACCTTCATGCACAAGGTGGGCACCATGAAGCGGCTGCCGGCATCGTGGAAGGACATGTACATGCCGGAGTCG
>DASUGZ010000061.1:0-13688 GCA_036273755.1 Pseudolabrys sp. | reverse complement strand
GACGCGACGCTAATCGAGCGTACGCCGGAAACGCCTAACCGCGATGGTCATCGCGATCAGCATCAAAACGAACAGCGCAACGGCGTCGTAGCGCAAATCGCCGATCGAGGAGCCCTTCAGCATGATCGCGCGCACGATACGCAAATAGTGCGTCAGCGGCAGCGCCTCCCCGACATAGCGCGCCCAGTTCGGCATGCCGGCGAACGGAAACAGGAATCCCGACAACAGGATGTTGGGCAGGAAGAACATGATGGTCATCTGCATCGCCTGCAGCTGGTTCTGCGCGATGGTCGAGAACGTATAGCCGATCGACAGATTGGTGGCGATGAACAGCGTCGACAGCGCGGCGAGCATGCCGAGGTTGCCAACCACCGGCACGCCGAACAGCGTCACGCCGATGCCGATGATCAGCGTCGCTTGCACGAAACCGACTATGATGTAGGGCACGATCTTGCCGAGCATGATCTCGGTCGGCGTGATCGGCATCGACAGCAAGCTTTCCATGGTGCCGCGCTCGATCTCGCGCGTGACCGACAGCGCGGTGAAGATCAGCATGGTCATGGTCAGAATGGTGCCGACAAGCCCGGGCACGATGTTGAGCTGCGTCAACCCGGCCGGATTGTAGCGTGCGTGGGTCCGAATTTCGAAAGGCAGCACCGGCGCGCCGGGCACGTCGCGGTCGTGCTGTAGCGCGGTCTGCAACACTTGGCCGAGCGCGCTCAGAGCGGTGCCGGAAGCGACAGGATCGGTGGCATCGGCTTCGATCAGCATCGCCGGCTTGTCGCCGCGCCGCACGGACTGCTCGAAATTGGCTGGAATTTCGATGGCGAAGAGCACGGTGCCGGAGGCGAGCAGTTGATCGACCTCGGCCTCGGTGTGCGGCAGTTTGGTGACCCTGAAATATTTCGTGTTCTGGAGCGCAGCGAGAATCGAGCGCGAGAGGTCGGTCTGTTCCTGCAACAACACGGCCGTCGGCAGATCATGCGGCGTGGTGTTGATGGCGTAGCCGAACAGCATCAGCTGCACCAACGGAATGATGATGATCATGGCAAACGACACGCGGTCGCGCTTGAGTTGGATGAATTCCTTCAGCAGCATGGCGCGGGTCTTGCGCCAGAAGCCGTCGCCCGACAGCCGTCGTGCCGCGTGCGTGGGGATGAGATGGGTCATTGGAAATTGTCCCGCGCCTTGCCCATCAGATCGATGAACACGTCCTCGAGCGAGGGCTCGGAGCGTTTCCAGACGAGGTCCTTGCGTTCCCGATAGGGGGCGATCGCCGCGTCGAGCGAGGCAGCATCGCGGCCCGACACGTGCAAGCTGGTGCCGAACGGCGCCACCATGTCGATGCCCGGCTTGCCGACGAGTTCATCGGACAATTTGGCCAAGGCCGCGCCTTCAGGGCCGCTCACGACATAGGTGCTCAAATGCGCCGACTCGATCACATGCTCGACGCTGCCATGCACCAGCAGGTCGCCGTAGGCGATGTACGCGATCTCGTGGCAGCGCTCGGCCTCGTCCATATAGTGGGTGGAAACCAGCACGGTAAGCCCTTCGGCGGCGAGCACGTGGATCTCGTTCCAGAATTCGCGCCGCGCCTTGGGATCGACGCCGGCGGTGGGCTCGTCGAGCAGCAACAGCTTCGGACTCGGCAGCGTGCAGGCGCCGAGCGCGAGGCGCTGTTTCCAGCCACCCGACAGTTCACCGGCGATCTGTTCCTCGCGGCCGGCAAGGCCGAGTCGCTGGATCGCCGCACGCGCCGCGGCGGCCGGTCTGGCGATGCCGTAAATGCGGGCGATGAATTCCAGGTTCTCGCGCACCGACAGGTCTTGATAGAGACTGAAGCGCTGCGTCATGTAACCCACCTGCCGCTTGATTTTGTCGGTCTCGGTGCGGATGTCGTAGCCGAGGCAGGTGCCCTCGCCTTCATCGGGCGTGAGTAACCCGCACAGCATGCGGATGGTGGTGGTCTTGCCGGAGCCGTTCGGGCCGAGGAAGCCGTAAATGGTGCCGCGTTTTACCTGCATCGACAGGTCGCGCACCACCGCCCGGCCATCGAACTTCTTGGTCAAATGCTTGACGTCGATCACGATGTCTCGGCCGTTAGTTTGCGTCCCGTCCTGCGCGCTCATTTCGGCGCCTCGTTCGGGAGCGTCACGGTGACCGGCTGGCCGACGCGGAATTTATCCGGCTGATCGGGCCGCGCCTCGATCAAATAGACGAGCTTGGCGCGTTCATCGAGGCTGTAGATCACTGGCGGGGTGTATTCGACGCTGCGCGCGATGAAGCTCACTTTGGCGGTCAGGCCCTGCTCGCAGCCGTCGCAGTTGATCCCGACGGTCTGCCCGTATTTGATCTGCGGCAAGATCGTCTCCGGCGCGAAGAAGCGCAGCTTGAGATTTTGCGGCGGCAGCAGCGCCACCACCGGCTTCGCGGCCGACACGGTCTCGCCGACGCGGAAATAAACCTGCTCGATGGTGCCGTCGGCCGGAGCATGGGCGTCGCGGCGCGCGAGCCGTGTCTGCGACCACTCGAGATTGGCCTTGGCCTGACGCAGCGTGGCTTCGGCATCGTCGTAGGTTTTTTGCGTGCCCGCCGCGGTTTTCAGCAGCTCCTGGGCGCGGTCGAAGTTTTGCTGCGCGTTGAGCATCGCCGTTTTCCTCACCTGCAAGTCGGCCTTTTGCAGGTCGTCGTCGACGCTGAACAGCAGATCGCCTTGCTTGACGTGGTCGCCTTCACGAACTTTCAGCGTCTCCATCCGGCCTTGCTCGTCAGGCGAGACGAAGATCAACTCGGCCTCGACCCAACCTTGCAGCTTGCGGCTATCGCCGTTGTCGCAAGCGGCGAGCGCGAGCGCGGCGAATGCCAGCGCGGCCAATTTCATTTTCATGGCCCACTCCTTGGCGTACGCCTTGGTGCGAACAGCAATTCGAGATGCGTCTTCATCATCTGGCGGACGTCGAGCGGCTCGAAGCGCTCGAACAGGCTGCTCCAGATGATGGCGACGAGCCCCGGTGCCGCGACAATCTGCGGGAATTCGGCGAGCGCTTCGGGCACCTCACCGCGCGCCGCGGCGCGGGTGAGCAGCGCGCGCATAGCGGCGACGATGCGCGAGAGCACTTCGCGATAATAGAATTCGGCGAGCTTTGGAAAACGGCGGCCTTCCGTGATCATCAAACGGACCACGTCCTTGCGCCGCGTCTCGTAGACCTCGCGCACGAACAGCTCGGCGATCTGGTCGCCCAGCACGCTCAGCGGCACTTCCGAGGCGCCGAGCGCCTCGATGGTGCCGACCAACGGCGTCAGCATGGCGCGGATCAGCTCCTGGAACAGCGTCTCTTTGTCGCGGAAGTAGAGATAGATCGTGCCCTTGGCGACGCCGGCGCGCTTGGCGACGTCGTCGAGGCGGGCCGCCTCAAAGCCTTGCGTGGAGAATTCGTCGAGCGCGGCGGCGAGGATCGCCTCACGCCGGGCCGCGCTGCGCTCCTGTCGCGCGCCGCCGGGCGATTGCGGCCCGCCGCGCGCTTGCAGCGGCGCCGCACCGCGGCGGCGCGGTGCTTTGCGGGGCGGTCGGGGCTGCGTCGAGGCCATGGCGATTTCTCAATACTGACTGACTGGTCAGTCATTATTTAGTGCAAAGAACGCCCTCGGGCAAGCCAAAAATAATGGAAATGAAATCAGTGGGTTAGAAGATAGCCTGGGGACCCGGCGGGCGGCGCGTCGGCCGCACGCGCGGTGTTGACGGCAACCAGCATCAGCGTCGCAGTCGCAAGCAGCAGTGACGCCGCCACAAGCGCGCGCAGCGTCGACGTGAAGCGATCGGTCATCGCTCTCCCCTGCCCAAGCATGATTCAAGCTAGGGGCTGAGTCGCAGGCCCGATCAATGATTCGAGTCTTAAGCGCGTTCGATTTCTGCCTTGACCGCGGAAAACGACTCGGGGGTGTCGACATCGGTCAATGCCGCGTCGCCGGCGACCGGCACTTCGACGACTGCCTCGGCGTAAGAGCCGATCAGGTGGCGCGCGCCGATGTCGCCGGAAATTCCCGTCAGGTCGTGGAAGAAGCGGCGCGACCACACCACGGGATTGCCGCGCTTGCCGTCGATGGTCGGCACCACCACCAGCGCGCCGCGCTCGGGATCGAAGGCGGCGATCAACTTGTCGATCAGCGTGGCGTCGACCTGCGGCATGTCGCCGAGACAGACGATGACACCATCGACATCGGCCGGCACCGCAGCGATTCCGGCTTTGAGCGACGTGCCGAGACCGTCGGCATAATCCGGATTGTTCGCGAAGCGCACAGGAAGACCGGCGAGCGCCGCCTCGACGCGCTTGTTTTCGTGACCGGTAACGATGATGACGGGTTTGGCGTGCGAAGCCAGCGCCTGCTCGGCGGCGATACGGACCAACGGCTTGCCGCCGATCTCGGCGATCAGCTTGTTGATCGCACCCATGCGGGTGGAGCGGCCGGCGGCGAGCACCACCGCGGCAATGCGATAATCTTTCTTGATGATTTTTTCCGGCGGCTCGGTGCGCGGTTGCGGGCGGGTGACGATTTCCATCAGCAGGCCGCCCACGCCCATGCCGGTGATGTCGGCGCGGCTCACCGGCAAGCCGGCCAGCAACCGCATCAACACCCAATCGAAACCGTTCTCCTTCGGCGAGCGCGCGCAGCCGGGCGCGCCGATCACGGCGTGGCCTTGGAGACGACCGATCAGCATCAGATTGCCGGGATCGACCGGCATGCCGAAATGCTCGATCTCGCCGCCGACCGCCTCGACCGCCGCCGGGATCACGTCGCGGCGGTCGGCAATGGCCGAGGCGCCGAACACGATTACCAATTCGGCACCGGCCTTGAGCACCTCGTCGATGGCCGCCGCCAGCGCTTGCGTCGCATGCGGCACACGCCGCTCGGCGACGATGACGGCACCGGCAGGCGCGATGCGGGTGGCGGTGATCTTTAACGTCTTGTCGATGACTTTCGGCGACAGCCCCGGCAGAAGCGTCGAGACGATGCCGATCTTGCGCACTTTATAGGGCGCGACGCGGATCACCGGCTCGGCCTTCGCCGCTTCCGCGACAGCTTTGTCGCGTGCCTTGGCAGCTACCGCAAAGGGAATGATCTTCACGGTAGCGATCATCTCGCCTTCTACCACCGGCTTGAAGGCCGGCAAGGTGGCCAAGGTCACGGCTTCGTCAATGCGGTTGAGCCGGTCGACGGCGTTCTTGTCGAGCACCAGCACGCCGGCGCTTTCCGCGAAGAGATTGCAGCGTCCGGTAAAGGCGCGGTCGGTGCGAACGCCCTCGCCGGCCAGCGTCGCCGCAATATCGGCCGCGGCCTGATCCTCTGAAACGTCCCCGGCTTCAAGCCGCGCGACGACGATCTCCTTCACCCCGGCAGCCTTGAGCGCGGCGACTTCCGCTGGGCCGATGAGCGTGCCCTTCTTAAGTACAAGATCGGCCTGACGGGTCGAATGCACGGCCGTGCCGCCAAGCGCATCAGCCGGAGCGACGGGCCCGAATTTCATGCTGCTTCCGCCTTGTCCGCCTTCAGCCGGAGCCGCGTCGTGATTTCGGCCATGATGGAGATGGCGATCTCGGCCGGCGACACCGCGCCGATGTCGAGCCCAATCGGCGCGTGGATGCGGGCGATGTCGAGATCGCTGAGCCCGGCCTCTTTCAACCGCTGAACGCGCTTGGCGTGTGTCTTCCGTGAGCCGAGCGCGCCGATATAGAAGCAATCGCGCGACAATGCGTGTTTGAGCGCCGGATCGTCGATCTTCGGATCGTGCGTGAGCGCGACGAAGGCCGTGTAATGGTCGACGTTAAGTGGCGGCAACGCCACGTCGGGCCATTCCGCGATCACCTTAACGTCGGGAAAGCGCTCGATCGAGGCAAAGGCCGTGCGCGGATCGACGATGGTCACGTCATAACCGAGCAATTGCCCGACCGGCGCCAACGTCTGGCTGATGTGCACGGCGCCAGTGATAACGAGTTGCGGCGACGGCACGTGCACGGTGAGGAAGACGCGGCCTTGCGCGCTCTCCTCCATGCCGCTTTTCGCCATGCGGACACGCTTTTCGATCAGGTCGCGCAGCGGATCCTTGGCAATATCCGCCGCGCGGACCAGCCGTTGCTCGCCGCTCGCCACATCGGTGACAACAACAACGGCACGCCGCGCGGCGCGTTCAGCATTGAGCGCGTGCAGGATGTCGAGTTTCAAGAGACCTTCTCCACATAAACCCGGATGGTGCCGCCGCAGGACAGGCCAACGTTCCACGCGGTTTCGTCGGCGACGCCGAATTCCAGCATCTTCGGCTTGCCTGAATCGATGACGTCGACCGCTTCGGTTACCACCGCGCCCTCGACGCAGCCGCCCGAAACGGAGCCCAAGAAATTGCCCTCGTTGTCGATCACCAGATTGGAGCCGACCGGTCGCGGCGCGGAGCCCCAGGTCTCGACCACCGTCGCCAGCGCCACGCCGCGTCCAGCCTTGCGCCAATCCTCGGCGGCTTTGAGAATGTCTTCGTCGCGTGACAGCATATGAACCTCCGTCAGGCCGCGCTCGGCAGCCGCTGCTTCGGATCGTGATCCTTGCCCGGCGCGCCCGACAGAGAACGCACCAGGTCGCTCATCGAGTCCAGATTGTGGATCGGCCGCAGTTCGTCAACATGCGGCAACATGGTACGCACGCCCTTGGCGCGGGCCTCAAACCCCTCGAAGCGAAGCAGAGGGTTGAGCCAGACCAGCCGGCGGCACGAACGGTGCAGCCGGTCCATTTCGAAGGATAGCGTGTCGTCGGCGTCGCGCTCAAGCCCGTCGGTGATCAGCAGCACCACCGCGCCCTGGCCGAGCACGCGGCGCGACCAGCGCTTGTTGAATTCGCGCAGCGACGAGGCGATACGCGTACCGCCGGACCAGTCGGCGACATTCGCCGAACAGGCCGCCAGCGCTTCGTCCGGATCGCGCGCGCGGATGGCGCGGGTCACGTTGGTCAACCGCGTGCCAAACAGGAAGGTTGTCACGCGTTTCTCGCGCTCGCCGAGGGCGTGCAGGAAATGCAAGAACAGCCGGGTGTACTGGCTCATCGAGCCGGAGATATCCAGGAGCGCGACAATCGGCGGCTCCTTCTCGCGCGGGCCGAGATACTTGAGATCGATCACCGCGCCGCCCGCCTTCATGCTGGCGCGCAGCGTGCGGCGGATATCGATCAAATGCCCGCGCCGGCTGGCCGCCATGCGCCGCGTACGCAGCAGATCGAGCGGCAACGCGAGGCGCGCGATCGCCTGCTTGGCCGCGGCGATTTCCGCGGCGGTCATCTGCGCGAAGTCTTTCTTCTGTAGGACCTCGCGGTCGGAGACAGTGAGCCGCGCGTCGAGCTCGACCTCGGAGGTGTCCTCGCGCCGATCGAGTCCGCCGAGCAGCGCCTCCTGGATGCGCTGCGCGCCAGGCGGCGGTGCTTTCGGCTCGCCCGGTGGTGTGCCCGGCAGAATCGAGGCGATCAGCTTCTCGATATAGCCGCGCCTGCGGAAGAAGATGCGGAAGGCCTGGTCGAACAGGATCGCGTGCTCGCGCCGCTTTACGAACACCGCGTGCAGCGTCCAATAGAAATTGTCGCGGTCACCGACTTGCGCCACCTGTACGGCTTCGAGCGCATCGAGCACGCTGCCTGGACCAACCGGAATGCCGGCGGCGCGAAGCGCGCGCGCGAAGTAGAGGATGTTGTCGGCAAGGCGGCCTTCGGCCATGCAACCTACTCCGCCGCCCGCAGCTCGGACTTCACCTCATCAAGCAACGTCTTGATTTTCGTGCCGTCGAGGCGGGCGATGTCGTCCTGATATTTGAGCAGCGCACCGAGCGTGTCGGACACCGTCGCCGGATCGAGCGCGACCGCATCGAGCTCGGTCAGCGCGCCGGCCCAGTCCAGCGTTTCGGCGACACCGGGCGACTTGAATAGGTCTTCCTTGCGCAGGGCCTGCACGAAGGCGACCACCTGCTCGGACAGTTTCTTGGCAATGCCCGGCACCTTGGTGCGCACGATCTTCAACTCACGCGCGGCGTCCGGATACCCGATCCAATGATAGAGGCAGCGCCGCTTCAGCGCGTCGTGCACTTCGCGGGTGCGGTTCGAGGTGATCACGACGATCGGCGCATGCGCGGCCTTGATGGTGCCGAGCTCGGGCACGGTGACCTGAAAATCGGCCAGCACTTCGAGCAGGAATGCCTCGAAAGCTTCGTCGGTGCGGTCGATCTCGTCGATCAGCAGCACCGGCGGGCCAGCCGTGTCGGGTTCGAGCGCCTGCAACAGCGGCCGCTTGATCAGGAACTTCTCGGAGAACACGTCGTGCTCGACGCGGTCGCGGTCACCTTCGTGCTCGGCCTCGGCGAGGCGGATGGCAATCATCTGCGCGCCGTAATTCCATTCGTAGACCGCGGAGGAGATATCGAGCCCCTCGTAGCATTGCAGCCGGATCAACCGCCGGCCGAGTGCTTGGCTCAGCACCTTGGCGATCTCGGTCTTGCCGACGCCGGCCTCGCCCTCCAGAAACAGCGGCCGCCCCATCTTCAGCGCGAGATAGAGCACGGTCGCCAGCGACCGGTCGCCGACATAATCGGCCTTGGCCAGAAGATCGAGCGTCGCGTCAATGCTGCCGGGCAGCGGTTTCAAAGCCATTCCCAGGTCACCTCGATGACACTTTAACCGATCGCGGGGGTATCTTACATGTGGGTATCGAAGGCCAGCCCGGCCAGCCAAGGACGCCTGCCATGTCAAACCCCGAGACCCTCGAAAAGGAAGCCCTGCGCCTGCCCATGATCGATCCCCGGGTGCGCATCGGCCATGTGCATCTGAAGGTCGCAGACCTGCAGCGGGCGCTCGATTTCTATTGCGGCGTCTTGGGTTTTGAGGTGACCACCACCCGTCCCGGCGCCGCCTTCATCTCGGCCGGCGGCTATCACCACCACATCGGCCTCAATACCTGGGAAAGCAAAGGCGGCCATCCGCCCGCCCCGGGCACCACCGGCCTTTACCATACCGCGATTTTGTACCCGACCCGGCGGCTCCTGGCCGACGCGCTGCGCCGGCTGATCGCCGCCAAGATCCCGCTGGAAGGCGCCAGCGACCATGGCGTCTCCGAGGCACTTTATTTGCGCGACCCCGACGACAACGGCGTCGAACTCTATTGGGATCGGCCCAAAGACAAATGGCCGCAGAAGCCGGACGGCTCCTTGCAGATGTTCACGCACCCGCTCGACCTGCACGATCTGTTGAGCGAATTGGACAAGCCCGAGGCCGGAGCCTGACTCGTGGCTTTCAATGTCGGCTTCGTCATCTTCCCGCACCTGACGCAACTCGACTTCACCAGGCCGACCGCACCACTGCCGACATCAAGGCGGCGCTCGCCGCGCGTTACGCCAAGGCGCATGACTCCATGCAAGCCGTGCTGACAAAGCACGTTTGATTTTTTCAGAAGATTAAATCGTCTCAAAAACGATTCCGTTCACGGACATTGATGAGTTTACTCACGAACATGTGTCGCGACAGTGAGCGCAAATAAGCGGCCTTCTGCGGCCCTGTCGCTCCAGTCCTAGTTTTTGTCGCCCCAATCCAAGAACGAATACGGCGCGGCCTTTAGTCACGCCGCCCATGACTGGGCGCGCGCCGCCCAAATACTGAGCTTGAGGAACGATTATGAGCCGGATCATTGCGCTTCGCTTTGGTGAAATTGCGTATTTCACTTTGTTCGCAGCCGTCGGACACGCTATCTTTTTCGTCGAAAACATGGTGGTGCCCAAGACGATCGACGCCGGCGGCCTCATGACGCCCACGTCCCAGGCAATCGTCATCGATCTGCTGCTGATGACGATCTTCGCGCTCCTGCACAGCGTGATGGCACGTCAAGGCGTCAAGCGCTGGTGGGCAAAGTTGGTGCCTGTCTCGGTCGGGCGCAGCGCCTATGTCTTCATCGCAAGCGTCAGCCTGTTGGCGGTGATGTGGCTGTGGAGGCCTATGCCGGAGACGGTGTGGCACGTCGCCTCGCCGCCGGCTGTTCTGGCATTGACCGCCGTATCGTTTCTTGGCTGGCTCTTCTTTTTCGTCGGCAGCTTTGTGATCACCAATTGGGAATTGTTCGGCTTGCGCCATATTGGCGACTATGTCCAAGACAGCGTCATGCCCGAACCCGCGCCGCTGTCTTACCGGCTGACACGGCATCTGAGCCACCTGGGCATCATCATCGCCGCATGGTCGGCACCGATCATGACCACGGGTCATTTGCTCTTCGCGTCCGTGATACCGGTTTACATCTTGGTCGGAGCAGTGCTGAAGGAGAGCACTATGATCGATTGGGTCGGCCGTCTTTTCCGCCGCTATCGCGAACGGGCCGCGATCGCCGCACCGTGGCGCCGGTCGATCCGCGCCGGCACACGGGGCGCATGAGCCAGGCGACCGACGCCGACACGGTCGAGACGCGGCCCCAGCCGTTTTCACCAACTACGCCAGCCCGGCGCGGCTGAATGCATCCAAATAATGCGCGCGGTCCGAGTCGAGCTTGAACGGCATTTCGCTGGCGACCCACGCCAGCGAAATATTGGGCTGTGCGCGACGCAACTCCTGCAAGGCCGCCACCGCGGCATCGCGGTCGCCGGCCATGCTCGTTGCCGCCGTCAGCACGCGATGGCCGCCGACGAAATCGCCGCGTTGCCGGATCGCTTCGCGCGACAGGCGGATAGCTTCCTCATAGTTACGCCCGACAAACTGGGCGTAGGCGGCAACGCCGTAATAGGTCGCGGAAAACGGATCGCGCGGGCTGAGCCGCAACGCGCGGCGCGCGGCCAAGTCGCCCTCCTCCCAGCGTCCGCAGTAAGCAAGCGTCACACCATAGTAGCCGAGGGAAAGCGCGGAATTCGGATTGAGCTGGAGCGCGAGCTCGAACTCGGCGATCGCATCCTCGAAACGCCGCGCGAACAGGTAGACATAGCCCAACGCATGATGAGCCCAGGGGTCTTCGCTGTCGGCGCGGATCGCCGCCAGGGCTGCCCGCTCCGCGATCGGCCCGACCGCTGCAATATCCGCCCAGCCCATGTGGACGCTAAAGGTATGGCTCGTTGCGAGCACGCTGAACGCCTGGCCATAGTTCGGATCGATGCTGATCGCCTTTTCCAGCAGCGCCTGCGCCACCACGTTGTCCTGCCGACTCACGCGCCAATAGTGCCACAACGCGCGCATCACCAGATCCCAAGCATCCAAGCTGTCGGGCGGTTTGCGCCAGGAGCGGAAATTTTCCGCGGCGTAGAGGCGCGGCTCGATGGCCGCGACGATGGCGTCGGTGATCTCGTCCTGCACCGAGAACACATCAGCGAGATCGCGATCGTAACGTTCCGCCCAGAGCGTATTGCCGGTGGCGACGTCATTGAGTTGCGCTGAGATGCGCACGCGGCCGCCGTCCCTGCGGACGCTGCCCTCGACCACGTAGCCGACACCGAGATCGTCCGCGATCTTCTTCATCGGCACCGCTTGGCCCTTGTAGAGGAACGACGAGTTGCGCGCGATCACGAAAAACCAGCGCAGCTTCGACAACCCGGTGATGATGTCCTCGCTGATGCCGTCGGAGAAATAATCCTGCTCCAGGTCGCCGCTCATGTTGACGAACGGCAGCACGGCGATGGCAGGCCGGTCCGGCAGCGGCATCGCTGTGAGCGAATCGGCGAAGCCTTCATCAGGCTGTTCGCTCGCGCGCGCCGGTTCGGCGCCGTCGTGCGGTGTCCGCACAATTCCGACAAAGCGCAGGCCCTTGCGCGGGATGGTGCGGATCAGCTTTTGATTGCGCCCGTTGTCGCCCAATGCCGTTCGTGCGGCGTTGATGCGGCTGGTCAGGGTCGAATCGGAGACGATCCGCCCGCCCCAGACCGACGCGATGATGTCGTCCTTGCTGACCACGCGCTCGCGATTCTGCAGCAGGTAGACCAGCAGGTCGAACACCTGCGGCTCGACCTGAATCGTTCTTAAACCGCGCTTAAGCTCGCGCCGGGCAACATCAAGTACTTGATCGTCAAAGATAAATTGCACTTCAATCGCCCCCGAAGTTGCGGGAAGCTGACCGAACAATCAAGGCAATCTCAAGGGCAAATCAAGCCGGCGGCAAAGTCTTCCGCCGGCAATGGACGCATGGTCCGCGCCGAATCGCGCAAACCTGCGAGCGAGAATTATTGGAGCCTTCCATGACGCAAGCACATCCACGCACCGGCAAACATTATGCGGCCGAGTCCGATACAGGCGGCGCGTTCGGCCGCTTCGTCGGTTTTGTCTACGGCGTTGCCGCCTACGCCATATTCCTGGCGAGCTTCCTCTACGCCATCGGTTTCATCGAAGGCCTCGTTGTGCCGAAAACTATCGACACCGGCGCGATCGTCCCGCTCACTGAAGCGTTTCTGGTCAATACGCTGCTGCTCGGTCTGTTCGCCGTGCAGCACAGCGTGATGGCGCGCAAACAGTTCAAGGATTGGTGGACGCAATACGTCCCCAAATCTGTCGAGCGCAGCACCTATGTGCTGGTCTCCAGCCTCCTGCTGGCCCTGCTGTGCTGGCAGTGGCGTCCGATGCCGGCGGTGCTGTGGCACGTCGACAATCCGCAGATCGCCATGGCGTTGATCGGCCTCTCGTTCGGCGGCTTCTTGATCCTGCTGCTCAGCACGTTTCTCATCAATCACTTCGAACTGTTCGGCCTGCATCAAGTCGCCAACAACCTCACCGGCCGCACGATGCCTGCCCCACGCTTTCGTACCCCGCTGTTTTACAAGCTCGTCCGGCACCCGCTCTATCTCGGTTTCATCATCGCATTCTGGTCAGCGCCGACGATGACCGTCGGACATCTGCTGTTCGCTGCGGCGTGCACGGCCTACATCTTTATCGGCATCGCGCTCGAAGAGCGCGACCTGATCGCCATGTTCGGCGATGAGTACCGCAACTATCGCGCCCGCGTGTCGATGCTGGTCCCCTGGCGCAAATCGGCATGACGATCGCGACCCTGCGGCGGCGCCCGGTCCCCTCCCTCCCCCGCCGACGCCGCAGGTCATTCACCTGACATGATTGCGCGGGCAAACCGCCACGCCGTAAGGACAAAGAAATGTACCGCAATTTCCCAAGATACGTCGCCACGAAAGAAGACCGGCGAGTCTACCGTCAGTGGCTTTTAGGCTGCGTCATCGTCTATGGCCTGCCGCTGCTTTACCTGACCCTCCTCGCGATGTTCACTGGCACCAATGCGCAGCATCGGAACGCCGAGCAGGTCTCGATTGCGAGCACGGTGGGCCATCGCTCCGTGCGCCATCCGTGAGCGCCAGCGGCGCTGCCTCGGCCGCGACTCGGTCCGTGGATATCCTACCGACGACAAAGGCCGACTTTCTCGAGGCCGGGTCCGGCCCGACGGTGATCTTGGTGCATTCGAGCGTCTCGGGCGCGCGCCAGTGGCGCCGCTTGGTCGACGATCTGAAGGGCGACTTCCACCTCCGCGCGGTGAACTTGTTCGGCTACGGAAAAACCCCGCCGTGGCCTATCGAACGGCGGCAGACCCTCGATGATCAAGCGCGGCTGGTGGAAACGGCGCTGCCGCCGGGCGACGAGCCGTTCTGTCTTGTCGGCCACTCCTTCGGCGGCGCGGTTGCCATGAAGGTTGCGCTTCGGCAGTCCGGCCG
>DASUGZ010000060.1:0-7132 GCA_036273755.1 Pseudolabrys sp. | reverse complement strand
CCCTTCATCGTCGAGAACCGGCCCGGCGCCGGCAGCAACATCGCCACGCGGTATGCGGCGTCACAGGAGCCGGACGGCTACACTATTTTCATCTCGACCATCGCCAACGCCATCAACGCGACGCTGTACAAGAACCTGCCGTTCGACACGCTGAAGGCCTTCTCGCCGGTGATCCTCGGCGCCACCTCGCCAAATATTCTGATCGTCAATCCCTCGGTGCCGGCGAAAACGGTGGCCGAGCTGATCGCCTACGCCAAGGCCAATCCCGGCAAACTCACCGTCGGCTCGAGCGGCATCGGCACCGCGCCGCAGATGACCGCGGTGCTGTTCCGCGAGCGTGCCGGCATCAAGGTGGTCGATGTGCCCTTCAAGGGCGGGCCGGAAGCGACGTCGGCGCTGCTCGGCGGGCAGATCGATTATCTGTTCGCCATCGCCTCGACCGCTTTGCCACACATCAAAGCGGGACGCGTGCGCGCGCTCGGCATCACCAGCAGCAAGCGTTCGCCGCTGCTGCCCGATGTGCCGACCATCGCCGAGAGCGGCTTGCCGAAATTCGAGTCGGTGACCTGGTTCGGCTTCGAAGTGCCGAAGGGCACGCCGCACTCGATCATTGACAAGCTCAACAAGGAGATCGGCAAGGCGCTGGCGACACCGGAGATCAAGGACAAGCTCGCGGTGCAGGGCCTCTACGTCGAAGGCGGCACGCCCGAGCAGTTCGAACACTACATGCGCGCCGAATTCGACAAATGGGGTGCCCTGGTCAGGGAAACCGGCATGTCGATGAAGGAATGAGGCAGGGTCGTTGCCGCACCGTGCGCGCTAGTGTCGCTTGAAGTACTGCACCTCGCGTTCGTGCTTTTCGGCCGCCTTGCGTGAGCCGAAAGTGCCGAGGTTGCGTCGCTTGCCGGTGCGTGGATTTTTCTTGCGCGAATAGAGCCGGTATTTGCCCCCCGCAAGCTTGCGGATCATGGGTCCTCACTGACCGAACAGGAACGGGAAGAAACCGTGCGGGCGCGGCTGCTCATCCGGCTGCGGCCGCTCGCGATAGTAATAGCGCCGGCCATATTGATCGACCGCCCAGCCGCTGCGGCCGTACGCCTGCTGCCGTTGCGGCACCGAGGCGACCCGATCGCCGTCCTGATCGTCCTGATCCTGCTGCTGTGATTGCACCGCATAACCCTGCTGCGCCTGATAGCCCTGCGGTTGCTGCGCGGCATAACCTTGATACGCCTGCTGCGCCTGCTCGCCCGGATTATACTGCGGACGCGCGCGCGCGACGGCCGGCGCCTCCTCGGGAATCTTGCCGGTCAGCACGATCGTGGTGTGGGCCATCTTCTCCTTCGCCACCAGGTCCCAGAGGATCGCGGCGTGCGCGACCGATAGGCGCACGCAACCGTGCGAGGCTGGTCGCCCCAAGCTGCTATGGTTGGTGCCGTGGATGGCGTGGCCTTGCATGGTGAAGAAAATCGAGTAGGGCATCGGCGCGTCGTCCCACTCCTTGCTGAAGTGCTCCTTCTCTTTGCGGAAAGGCGTGTAGGCGCCGTTCGGCGTGTCGTAGCGCGCGATGCCGGTCGACACTGGCCAGACATACAGCTGCTGTCCGTCTTGGCTGACGGTCATCTGCTGGGTGGATTTGTTGACCTTGATCAAGAGGTCGGCATGCGCCGGTACGGCGGCAAGGGTGAAAGCGGCGAACGCGGCGGCAAGGCTGAGACGCATGAAAGTTCTCCCGAGCCTTAACCCTTTCGCAGCCTCGCAGGTTCCGCGCGGCGCGATTGTGGCCGTTTTGGCGCGGAGGGGAGGCGGCGCGAACCGCCGCCCCCGATTGGCGCGGCCGTTACTTCAGCTGGTCGGCGACTTTGTCGAGCGCGGCCTTGATGCAGGCCTCGTCCTTTTCGCCGCCGGGTGCGCCGGAGGCGCCGGCGCCGCCGATCACCTCGTTGCCGAGCATGATCGGCAACGCGCCCTGGTTGGCGATGATGTTGGACAGATGGATGAAGCCGAGCGTCGGGTCGGCCTTGACGCGCTCGACCATCTTGCCGGAGGGCGCCCGCGTGGTGCGCGCCGTGTAGGCCTTGCGGAAGCTGTTCTCCAGGGTGTGCGGATTGGTGTTGTCGCCGCGCACCTGCAGGATCACCTCGCCGTTGCGGCCGACCACGGTGACCGACACGCCGTAGCCGTTGGCCTTGCAGGTGGCGATGGCGGTGTCGGCGATCGACATGGCGATGGACGCGCTGATGTCCTTGTGGCTGAGCAGTTCGGCGGCGGCCGGCGTGATGAGCGCGCAGGCGCCGAGCGCGGCGGCTGTCAGATAAAGCCCGGACCTGGTCATGATGTATCCCCCTTGATGTTTCGTCGCGCCGCTTGACGCGGACGGCGTGGCGTCAAGGCTAGCGCATTTTGCGCGGGCTCAAGCGGGCGCCGACAAATTTTTGCGGCCGGGGAATAAGCGCCGGCCGCCGCCTCAATTCAGCGTCGCGACAACCTGCTCGCGCGGCGGCGGTGCGGGATCGGCGGCGACCGCCGTCGGCGCGTCGGGCAGCGGCCCCGGCGTCCAGGCCTCGCCGGCAAGCGGCGTGACGCGCACGCTGGACAGCAGCCCGAGCGACAGCGTCGCGTCGAAGAAACGCATGGCGCGTTCGTTGAGATCGATGATGCGCCCCGGCTTCAGCGGGCCGACGTCGTTGATCTTGACGACGGCGCGCTTGCCGGCGCCCTCGACTAGCGCGTAAGCCGGCCGGTAGCTGCAGCCGTAGCGCACGCCGCCGAAGCGGCCGCGCAGCTCGGTGCGGATCGCCGCGGTCCAGGCCTCGGCGTCGTAGACTTCGCCGGAGGCGGTCGCCGGGCCGCCCGAGCCCTCGTCCGCGCGCAGCGGGTTGTAGGTCGAGGCGGCGCCGACGAGCGGCTCGCGCATCAGCGCCGGCGCCGGGCGCCCGCTGCGCGTGAGCGCGGCGTAGAGCGCCTGCCGTTGCGGCACGGCGTCGGCGCGGTGGCAGGTGCCGCCGCCGGGCCTATGCTCGACGAAGTCCAGCACCGCCATCTCATCGGCGTCGGTCGCGTCGGCTTCGCGCTCGGGCGCATAGAGCGCGATGAGCGCTGCGGCCTTGTCCCTGGCGGACTGGCCGAAGGCCGGCCGCGGCGCGCCGACGCTGGCGAACAGCAGCAGCAGCGGCGCGATGGCCGAAGCGATGGCGCCGTGGTCGCGGCGCGTGAGACCGAGAGCGATATCCTTCCTTGATAGCGACGATTTTTCTTGTATCGGCATCAAACCCCCCGAAAAATGAGCTCGCATGCACGACAAATTCAAGCGCGTTGGTCTTAAACTCCGCGTAAAATGATACCGGCGAAAAAATCGGCAAAAGATCGGCAAAACCTCCGCAAAAAATCCGAGAGTTTTAGGCAAATGCGGCGCACGCCGGGGCGGGCCTTTCCGAACGCGCCGCGCATCGCCATATCGCAACCATGAGCGAACCCTTCGTCGTCGTCATTCCCCACCGTCTCGGCAAGGACGAGGCGCTGCGCCGCATCAAGGACGGCGTCATCCGCGCCAAGGCCGAGTTCCATTATCTGCTGCGCGTCGACAACGACGTCTGGGAGGGCGACCGGTTGAGCTTCGCGGCCTCGGCGCTCGGCCAGCGCGCCCACGGCGTCATCGACGTCTACGACGGCGCCGTGCGCCTCGAGCTGACGCTGCCCTGGCTGCTGGCGCGCTTTGCCCACGCCGTGCAACGCGTCGTCGGCCAGCGCGGCCAGATGCTGCTGGAGAAGAAGTGACGGCGGCTTGTGGGCGCCGCGGATGCCCCTTGGGGCAATAGACTTAGGCCCGGCCGGTCCGGCACGCTCGGCGGCCTCATCTCTCGTTCCACAGAGGCCGCCCATGCGCAAAATTCTGCAATTCCTCGCAGTCGCCGCGGCGCTGACGTTCGCCCTCGTGGCCGTGCCGCGGCCGGCCGCCGCGCAGCACGGCCACTGGCACGGCGGCTACGGCTATGGCGGCGTCGCCGCCGGCGTCATCGGCGGCTTTGCCGCCGGCGCGATCCTCGGCGGCATCGCCGCCAATCAGGGCTACTACGGCGGCGGATATTACGGGCCGGGCTACGGCTACTATGGCGGCGGCTACTACGACGAAGGCTATTATGGCGGTCCCGTCAGCTACGGCCCGCCGGTCCCTTACGGCTATGACCACGCGCCGGCCTATCACGGCCCGGTCTACGCGCATCCGGCGCCGCATGCCTACAGCGGCGATTGCTGGCACGACACCGACAGCACCCGCGGCTACGGCTATCACGGTCCGTGCTACTGAGCCGCGCCTCGCGCGGCGGCTCGGCCTTGTGTAACATCGCGTCATGGCGCACGGGGCGATTCTGTTTGGGCTCTTGGCCAGCATGGCGAACATCGCCGTGCACGCCAGCATCATGGGGCCGATGAGCTGGAGCGCGCACCGCACGCTGCGCAGCGTCCGGCGCATGAATGAGCGCGTCCGCCTGGTGCTGGTGATGATGGCGGTGGTGACGGTGCTGATGGCCGCGCACCTCGTCGAGGTGCTGATCTGGGGGCTGTTCTACATCGGGCTCGAGGTCGCCCCCAAAGCCGAGGACGCCTTCTACCTGGCCTTCGTCAACTACACGACGCTCGGCTACGGCGACATCCTGCCAGTCGCGCAGTGGCGCGCGCTCGGCCCCTTCGCGGCGATGAACGGCGTCCTGCTGTTCGGCTGGTCGACGGCGGTGATCTTCGACATCCTGCGTCGCGTCACGCCGCCGCCGCGGTCGCCCGCGCAGCGCTAACGCCGTCCCGCCTTCTCCAGCGCCTCGGCGATCGAGCGCGGGCGGCGGCCGCCGACCACCTGCGCGGTGCAGCGCTTGTCGGCCTGGCAGTTGACCGTGCAATCGGTGCCCGGCTTGCCCTGGCAATCGGTGCCGCAGCCGTAGATCGCCGCGCCTTGCGAGAATTTGCCGCCGGCCTTGTCGCAGGCGGCCTTGAGCTGATCGGCGGTGGTCTTGGGCAGCGTCATGTCGCGCGCCCAAGTGGGCGTTAAAGCGGGCGCGGCGAGCGCTGACAGGATGAGAAGAGCGGTGAGGGCACGCACGGCGGATACTCCCGGTCTGTGGCGTCGCCCGGGGGCAGGTTAGCACAGACACGGGGCAGGCCAACTCCGTCATCGAGCCGAGGCGGAGCAACAACCTCCGTTCGTTCCCGCGCAAGCGGGAATCCCAACCTCCGTTCGTCCCCGCGAAAGCGGGGACCCAGAGCGGCACGCTCCGAGTTCTCGGCCCCTGGGTTCCCGCTTGCGCGGGAACGAACGGATCGTGGTGCGTGCGCCTAAATAATCACCTTGCCGCGCGCATCCAGCGCCTTCTCGATCCGCACCAGCGCGGCGATGCCGGTGTCGGCGCCGGCATGGGTCTGCTCGCGCGGCACCAGCATGGAAAAGACCTTGTCGCGCACCGGCCCCTGTTCGATCAGCTCGACCTTGCCGAAGAAGCGGATGAATCCCGACTCCAGCACGCCGTCGCGCTGCGCCTTGAAGCTCGCGTACATGATGCAGACGCGGGCGTCGTGGCCGAGGTTTTCCAGCACGCCCTTCTTGGAGCGCTCCCACCAGGCCAGCGTCATGTCGTCATAGGCGATCATCGAGCCCTTGGGCGCGATGTTCGGCCCGAGCGGGCCGCTCGTCGCGACCAGCAGCGGGTAGCCGTCGTCCCAGGCGTTGCGGATCAGGGTCTGGAGCGTAGGGGAGAGGGGCATGGGATTCCTTCTGTCATGCCCGGCCCTGTGCCGGGCATCCACGTCTTGATGACCGCACTGATACTAAGACGTGGATGCCCGGGACAAGCCCGGCCATGACGACGATCCGCGAAAGCATTCGCAATTAAATCTCCGCCTTTGTAAACCGCGCCACATTCGATGGGGGCGCGGCCGTGCCGCGGTCATCGGCAATTCCAGGCGCGCCTCGTGGTCTGCTGTTCAGAACTTGTAGTTGACGCCGGCACGGGCGACATTGTCGATGAAGTGGCCGTTTGTAATGATAAATGGCCCAGCGGGGATGGCGACATCGTCTCGCCTGCCGAAGTCGATGTAGAGGTATTCGAGCTTGGCGCTCCAATGATCCAGAAACGCCCATTCAATTCCGCCGCCGGCCGTCCAGCCGTTCATAGTGTTCGAGGTGTTGAATGCGGTGGCGGTGAGGGGACCGCCGGCATTTGAAGATGCGAGCGTGCCGTCGAGCGTGACGTTGCCGAACGCCCAGCCACCCGTGCCGTACACAAGCACGCGGTCGAAGGCGATGCCGGCACGGCCGCGCACTGTCCCGAACCATTTGAGCCTGTCCTCGGCACCGCCGGAAAAGGTGACGGGGCCGAATATCGGGTCCGTAAAGGCTCCGTTGACCGTCGACGTTTGGCTCGACCCCTGGAAGTCGGCCTCGACCCCGAGCACCGCTCCGGTGCCCCACCCGAACCACGGGGCGAACTGCCAATTGTATCCGATCTGGCCGCCGCCGATCACACCGCGCGGATCGTGCGTGAACCCGCCCTCCGAGTTGCCTGGAATGCCGTTGAACAACTCGTGCGGCTCGTGGGCCCAGCCGCCGCCAAAGTTCACACCGAGATAGAATCCGGTCCAGCTGAAGTACGCCGGCGCCGGCGGCGGCGCCTTGTAGGCCGGTCTTGGCATATCGGCGGCCAAGGCCGCCGCCGCTGCAATCGTGAACGCCGTCGCCGTCGCCACTGTCAGGAAAATGCGCTGCATGAGTCCCACTCCCGTTGCCAGGCGGTTGCTTCATCCGGGTCGCAAGTGTTGGTCGGTGGATGAGCCCGTGCAGGGCCGTGCGGCTTATCTGCGAAGCCAGGCCATCCCGCGTCGGCGGCGACGATGGCGCAAAAGTCTTAACCGATGATTAACCATGTTTTCACCGCGGCCGGGGCGGCGGGGAGGCAATCGATGGGGCGGCTTGGGGGCGGCCGGCGGTCAGATCACGCAGAGATATTGCGCGCCGCGCATGCCGAGCCGCTGCGCCGCGCCGCGCGCCAGATCGAGCCGCGCGCCCATGCGGTAGGCGGTCCCGTAAGGCCCGGTGTCGTTGATGCGCACCGTGAGCGACCGGCCGTTGTGCGGGTTGGTCACGGTCAGC
>DASUGZ010000059.1:0-2642 GCA_036273755.1 Pseudolabrys sp. | reverse complement strand
TACCCGCACGAATTGTCCGGCGGCATGCGTCAGCGCGTGGCGATTGCCCGCGCTTTCTCTGTACAGCCCGACATCCTGCTTGCCGACGAAGCCTTCGGCCATCTCGACGAGGTGACGGCGGCGGAATTGCGCGAGACTTTCCTGGCGCTGGCGCGCGAATGCGGCTCGACCGCGATCCTGATCACGCATCAGTTGGAAGAAGCCATCGCCGTCGGCGACCGCATCGTGGTATTCGGCAAGTCGGCGAAGCTGCTCGCCGACATCCATGTCGCGCAGTGGCCAAAGGAACGCTACGGCGTGCTGCGCGAGGCGATCCAAGCGACGCTGCAGACGAACAAACCGGACACGCGGCTGACGCTCAGCTAGCGCGGAGCTAGGATCGCTTTCGCCGCGTCGCCGACTGCCTCAACAGATTCATCCGCATCGAGGAAACAGACGATGCGGCACGGGCAGCCTTCGAGGCCCTCGTAGCGCCACGGGAAGGCGCCGATCAGGCAGCGCTTGCCGAGCATCAGTTCAATATCGCCGCCGAGATTCTCGGCGTGCAGCAGACCCTCCTGGAACGCCCAGTTGTGGAACGGAAACACATCGGCGGAAACTTTGCGGCCGGATTTCTTGTGGGTGTATTCGAACGTGCCGAAGAACTCGCCGGGCGTCTTGCCGTGCTTCTTGGTGAACTCCTCGGCGAGATCGGGCCGCATGTAGCGGATCGAGGTATTCATGGCGTGGTCGCCGGAGCCGGCGTCGATGCCCCACCATTTGATCTTCTTCTTCAGCATCCACCGCAGCGTGTCGAGACTCGGTCCCGGGTGGTAGCAGAAGTATTTCACCAGATCCTGTTGCGGCTGCCCCTCGTAATGCCGGTGCCAGCCGGTGTGCAGAATGAGAATGTCGCCGTCGCGGATATCGGCGCCCGATGATTCGATGATCTCCGGCGTGATCACCGCCCAGTCGTGCATGTGCTTGGAAATATCGACAACCACGCCGCGGTTGACGAGATAGTCGAGCGGCAGATGCGCCATGTCGCCCTTCGGGTTGTCGGTTGCGTGCATGGCGCCGTCGAAATGCGTGCCGACGTGCAGCGCGGTGTCAATGCGCTGCGCGACGATGCGCACGGTCTGCAGATTCTGCGCGTAGTACATCTTGTTGCCGGCATAGCCGACCCAGCCGGGCGTGTGCACGTTCATGACGTGCGAGAGATCGACGATTTTCATTTGGCTATTCCTAAAAGGGCTTGGCGTCGCGCCAGTCGATCACAGCAGGCCGCGCAGCGCCAGATGCACGCCGAGCGCGAGCAGCCCGAGGAAAAACCACAACCGGAAGGTCTCCGCTTTCACCAAGCCGCGCACGATCTGGCCGAGCCACATGCCGACCAAAGCCGCGCCGAGCGCCACCAGCGAGGGAATGGCTAGCGTCACATGGATTTCGCCCGCGTACCCCAGCGCGGCAGCGAGCGCGATCGTGGAGGTGGTGAAGGACAAACCGAGCGCCTGGACCATCTTGTCGCGCTCGAACTCCAGCGACTGCACGTAGGGCGTGCCCGGAATCACGAAGATGCCGGTGGCGACCGTGATGGCGCCGGTGAGCGACCCCATCAGCAGGCCGAGCCAAAGCTCGGCGTGGCGCGGCGCCTTGATGTGAATTTTGATCAGGCCGAGGCCGGCATAGAGCACGAGCGCGAGGCCGAGCCAGACCGTGGCCCGGCCGCTATTGTCGTGCGGCAGCAGGGTGGCGCCGATGAAGGTGCCGATGCAAATGCCGAGCAGCATCGGCCACAACCGCCGTACCAGCGCGAGAAGGCCGCCGCCGGCGACGAATTGCCAGACATTGGTGAACAGCGACGGCACCACCAGGATGGCTGCCGCCTGGGCCGGCGTCATCATCAGTCCGAGCAGGCCGATCGCCACGGTGGGCAGGCCGAGGCCGATGACGCCCTTGACGAAGCCGGCGAGCAGAAAGACACCCGCCGTTACGGCGAGAATTTCGTAGGAATGCACGGGCGCTCCCTGATTGCCGGCCCAACTTTGCGCGATAGGGCCCACCTCGACAATCCGGCAATCGACAACCCAGCCTCGCGGTTGGGCGAAGCCTCGCACCACGCGTTGCCGCAACCTGCTGTTCGGTGCCATACTTTGCCAAAACGCGTCGCCGCTTCGACGCGGCACAGGGAGGATACGTTGCGCACTCTTCTCGCTTTGCTGGCGGCTGTCGCCATTACACCCGCCGCATTGGCGCAGGACGCCGCGGCGAACTACCCTAACCGTCCGATCCACATCATCGTCTGCGTGCCGGCCGGCGGCGGCGTCGATACCGTCACGCGCATCGTCGCCAACGGTCTGCAGCAGAAGCTCGGCCAGCCGGTCGTGGTGGAAAACCGCTCCGGCGCCGCGGGCAATATTGGCGCCGAAGCCGTGTTCACCGCGGAGCCCGACGGCTACACGCTGCTCGCCGCGCAGCCCTCGCCGCTCACCGTCAATCCGCTGCTGTACAAGAAGATGAGCTTCGATCCGACCCAGTTCGAGCCGGTGGCGATCATGACCACGGTCGCCAATGTGCTGCTGGTACGGCCCGACTTCCCGGCCAAGACCGCGCAAGAGTTCATCGCCTACGCCAAGGCCAATCCAGGCAAGATCAATTACGCC
>DASUGZ010000058.1:0-15851 GCA_036273755.1 Pseudolabrys sp. | reverse complement strand
GCTTTCTGACGGTCCGTTCGTCCGCCGTCGGCGCTTCGCGCGCGGCCCCTTTTGGGCAGCCGCACCGTCGCGCCTCGGGCGAGCCGAATGGCCCGCCGTCAGCGAGCTCCTCGCAGGGGGTCGTAGTGCCCCCGGGCGGAGCCCCGGCGCCGCCCGGGTGCGCGCCCCTGCGTGAGGGCACGCCCGCGGGCGCCGGCCCGATCCTCAACGAACGGCGCAACCGGTTCGCGTCCCCTCCGGGGATCGGGCAAAGCGGAATATGGTCCTAGATTGTGGAGGAATTATGTCCTATTAAGCGACACGGCACGGTGGGTATCGCCGCGTTAGCCCACCGGGCTTTGCGCCAATACCCACCGCTGTCGGCGCAAGCGGCTAGCGCTCCGAGTAGTCGCGGTGCCGGTAATGGCGGTGGTGCCGATAGGCGTGGGCGTTGTGCGCCTGGCAGCGCGCCGCGCCGCGCTGTGCGCCGAGCGTGCCGGTCGGCACCGTGCCGAAAGTGTCGCCGGACGGCGCATTGGGACCGCAGTTGGGCTGGCTCTGGGCCAGCGAAACGGTAGTGGCGCTCAGCAGGATCGCGCCGGCGGCGAGGATGGTTTTCAGCGTCATTGTTCAATCTCCCTTTTGGTCAGGGATAAGCCGTGAGCGCAGAGTTTGTTCGCTCACAAGCCCGTGCATCGGCCGCGGCTAATCTTTTACCACCGGCAGATCGGGCCGGCCGCCCCATTCCGCCCAGGAGCCGTCATAGATGCGCGGCAGCGGCTTGCCAAGCGCGTCGAGGCCGAGCGCCAGCACCACCGCGGTGACGCCGGAGCCGCAGCTGGTGATCGAAGGCTTGTCGAGATCGACCTTGGCTTTGGCAAAAGCAGCGGCGATCTTGTCGCGCGAGGCGAGGCGGCCGTTCTCAAGAATGTCGGCGAAGGGCACGTTGAGTGCGCCCGGCATGTGGCCGGGGCGCAGGCCCGGACGCGGATCGGGCGCCGTGCCGGCAAAGCGGTCGGCGGCGCGCGCGTCGATCACCTGCACGCTTTTATCGTTGAGGGCGCTCTGCACGTCGCCGACCATGGCGACCGCGCCGGTGTCCATCTCGGCTTTGAAGGTGCGTGGCGGACGCTTGACTTCGCCGGCTTCGGTCTTGCCGCCGCCCGCCTTCCACGCGGGGAGGCCGCCGTCGAGGATAAAAACATTTTTGGCGCCGAAGATGCGGAAGGTCCACCACACGCGCGGCGCCGAATAAAGCCCGGTCGCGTCATAGACCACGATGGTGTCGGTGTCGGCGATGCCCAGTTTGCCGACCGCTTCGGCGAACTGATCGGGGCCGGGCAACATGTGCGGCAGGTCGGTCGAAGTGTCGGAAATGGCGTTGAGGTCGAAGAACACGGCGCCGGGAATGTGCGCGGCGATATATTCCGCCTTGGGATCGCGCTTCTGCGTCGGAAGATAATAGGAAGCGTCGACCACGACGACCTTGCCGAGATTGCCGGCGAGCCATTCGGCGGTCTTGAGCCAGCGGCTCGACGGGGCCATGCGCGGTTCTCCTGCTGATTGGCGGCGAGATTGGTCGATCTTGCCGCTTGGTGCAACGGCCGAGACGGCGATTGGGTCCGCGCGCGGCGGTGGAAATCGCATTGACGTAGTTGTCAGGTCATCATACAAGTTCCGGTCTGAGGTGCCCCTATGAAAACCAGCCCAATTGTCCCCGCCGATCTCGCCGCCTCGGTGCTGTCGGTGCCGCCGCTCGCCCGCCGCCAAGACCTCGGCATCGACGCGGCGCAGAACGCGCGGCTGCTCGATCATCTGCGGGCGGGCGGCGTGCGCACCTTCATGTATGGCGGCAACGCCAATCTCTACAATATCGGCGTCAGCGAATTGCGCACGCTCGTCGAGCTGTTGCTCACCCTCGCGCGCGATGGCGACTGGATCATTCCCTCGGTCGGCAGCGACTACGGTAAGGCATGCGAGCAGCTCGCGATGCTGCGCGACTATCCGTTCCCGACGGCGATGGTGCTGCCGCACAAGGCGCAGTCGACGCCCGCAGGCGTCGCGACAGGGATCCGCAAGCTCGCCGACGCCTACGGCAAGCCGGTGATCGCCTACGTCAAGGACGAAGGCTACGTCGAGGCCGCCGACATGGGGCGGCTCGCGCAAGACGGCGCTATTTGCGCCATCAAATACGCCATCGTGCGCCGGGACCCGGCGAACGACGCCTTCCTCGGCGAACTGGTCGACGCGGTCGATCGCAACATCATCATCAGTGGCATCGGCGAGCGCCCGGCGATCGATCATCTCACCAAGTTCGGTCTCAAGGCCTTTACCTCGGGCAGCGTCTGCGTCGCGCCCGGCCTGTCGATGGCGTTGCTGCGCGCGATCAAGCGCGGCGACTTGGCTGAAGCGCAGCGCCTGCGCGCGCTGTTCATCCCGCTGGAAGATCAGCGCGACGCGCATTCGCCGTTGCGCGTGCTGCACGACGCGGTGCGGCTTGCCGGCATCGCCGATACCGGGCCGATGCAGCCCTACTTGTCGAGTTTCACCGAGCCGGCGATCCTTGGCGCTGTCAAAAAGGCGGCCAAGGACTTGCTCGCGGCCGAACGCGCGGCCATGGCCAAGGCCGCTTAAGCGAGCGCCAGCCGCACGCGGCGGTTCTGCTTGCCCTTCTTCTCGATTTGCGTCACGCGCACCGCGCCGATCTCGCCGAGCTTAAGCACATGCGTGCCGCCGCACGGCTGCAGGTCGAGCCCGGCGATCTCGATCAGCCGCACTTTGCCGGTGCCTATCGGCGGCTTCACCGACATGGTCTTGACCAGGCCTGGATTGGCCTCGAGCTCGGCGTCGCTGATCCAGCGGCTGGTGACCGCCGCATCGGTTGCGATCATCGCGTTGACCTTGGCGGTGATGGCGTCCTTGTCGAGACCGGCTTCGGGAATGTCGAAATCGAGCCGGCTTTCGGCGTCGCCGACCGAACCGCCGGTCACGGCATAAGGCAGCACGGCGGATAAAAGGTGGAGCGCGGTGTGCATGCGCATGCGGGCATAGCGTTTGTCCCAGTCGATCGCCGCGGTTACCGCGTCGCCGGGCTTGAGGGCAAGGGCGCCGGCGGCGGGGACATGCGCGATCTCGCTTTTCGCCGCGTCGGTATAGATCGCGCTGTCGATGGCGATGCGCGTGCCGTCCGCGGTCGTGAGCACGCCGGTGTCGCCGGGCTGGCCGCCGGAATTGGCGTAGAACACGGTGCGGTCGAGCACGATGCCGCCTTGCTCGGTCAACGCCACCACGCGCGCCGCGCAGTCCTTGAGATAGCTGTCGTCGCGGAACAGACACTCCGTGGGCATCAGGTCTTCTCGAACGGGATGGCGATGTCGGTCTTGCGCGTCATCCAGGCGGGCACCGGCAATTTTTTCGAGCGCAGGAATTCGGGGTTGAACAGCTTCGACTGATAGCGCGTGCCGGAATCGGCGAGCACGGTGACGATGGTGTGGCCGGGGCCGAGATCCTTGGCGAGGCGAATGGCGCCGGCGACGTTGATGCCGGACGAGCCGCCGAGGCAGAGGCCCTCGTGCTCCATGAGGTCGAACACGATCGGCAGCGCCTCCTCGTCGGGAATGAGATAGGCCTTGTCGACGATCATCTGCTCGACGATTGCCGTGACGCGGCCGAGGCCGATGCCTTCGGTGACCGAGCCGCCCTCGCTGGCCTTGGCTTCGCCGTGCGCGAACAGATTGTACATCGCGGCACCCCGCGGATCGGCGACCGCGGTGACGACATTCTTGTTCTTCTCCTTGAGATAGCGCGACACGCCGGCGAGCGTGCCGCCCGAGCCGACGGCGCAGACGAAGCCGTCGATCTTGCCGCCGGTGTCGTCCCAGATTTCCGGCGCGGTCGAGACGTAGTGCGCCTTGCTGTTGTCGAGGTTGTTCCACTGGTCGGCGAAGATGCAGCCGTTCTTCTCCTTCTTCTTCAATTCTTCGGCCAGACGTCTGCCGACGTGCTGGTAATTGTTCGGGTTGCTGAATGGCAGCGCCGGCACCTGCACGAGCTCGGCGCCGAACAGGCGCAGCGCGTCCTTCTTCTCTTCGCTTTGCGTTTCGGGGATGACGATGATGGTGCGATAGCCGCGCGCGTCGGCAACCAGCGCGAGGCCGATGCCGGTGTTGCCGGCGGTCGCCTCGACCACCAGCCCGCCGGGGCGCAATTCGCCGCGCTTTTCGGCCTCCAGGATCATCTGCCGGCCGGCGCGATCCTTCACCGAGCCGCCCGGGTTCATGAATTCGGCCTTGCCGAGGATGGTGCAGCCGGTCGCCTGCGACGCGCGGTTGAGCTTGATCAGCGGGGTATGGCCGATTGCGTCAACGATGCCGTCGCGGGTTTGCATGGAAAAATCCGGGTGAAAACGAGGGTCTTTTCAAACGTAGTGGACCCCTCCCGGGGCGACAAGGCCATGGTTAGCGGCTGCGCCCGCCGTCTTTTTCGGCGCAATCGCGCCGCGAAACCGGCGCCCGGCGGCGATCGCGCCAATCCTGGCCTTTTTGGCAACGACCTCGAAACCATGTCGGCGCATTGGCCGCCGGTATTGGACCGAATTCACTACTTTTTACCGGCGGCGCATTAAGCGTGAGACGAGAAAAACAACAAGAAAAGCGGGCTTTGCGGGCGTAGTTCGGGCGGGACCCATTGATGAATCTCGACGTCAATACCCTCTTCATGGTCACGATCTATGTCGAGGCCATTCTCGGCCTGCTGCTGCTGTTCGCGTGGGTGCAGAACACCGCGATCCACGCCGTGGCCTGGTGGGGTTTTGCGCCGCTGATCCGCGCCGCCTCGATCGTGCTGTTCGGCATGTACGGCTCGGCGCCCGACCTGATCACCATCGATCTCGCCAACGCGTTGCTGTTCACCTCGTTCGCGGTGACCTGGACCGGCGCGCGCGTCTTCGACGGCCGCCCAGCCGAACCGGTGTACCTGGTGACGGGCGCGGTGCTGTGGCTTTTGATCTGCCGCCTCCCGGTGCTCGCCGACGCGCTTGAATTGCGCGCGCTGATCGCGACCGGAATCATCACGACCTATACCTGGCTTACGGCCTACGAATTCTGGCGCGGCCGCAGCGAGCCGCTGGTGTCACGCTGGCCCGCGATCTTCATGTTGTTCGCACACGGCTCGCTGTTTCTGCTGCGCACGCCGCTGATCGCGGTGTTGCCGGCGTCGGTCACCAACCGCGTCTACGGCAGCGTGTGGCTCACCGTGCTGTCGTTCGAAGCGCTGCTGTTCACCATCTCGATCGCCTTCATCCTGCTGGCGATGGCGAAGGAGCGCACCGAACTGCGTCACCGCACCGCCGCCATGGTCGATCCGCTCACCGGCATCGCCAACCGCCGCTCGTTCATGCAGGACGCGGCGCAGCTCGCCAAGCGTCACCTCGCTGATCCGCGTCCGACCGCGGTGCTGGTGATCGATCTCGATCACTTCAAGTCGATCAACGACCGCTTCGGCCACGCGCTCGGCGATCGCGCGCTGGAGCTTTTCGCGCTCACGGCGCGCAATTCGGTGCGCTCGATGGATCTGCTCGGACGCCTCGGCGGCGAGGAGTTCGCCGCGATCCTTGCCGACATGAGCCGCGACAAGGCGCTGGCCGTGGCCGAGCGCATCCGCGCGAGCTTCGCGCAAGCCGCGCTCGAGGTCGACAATCGTCCGCTCGGGGCCACCGTGAGCATCGGCGTGGTGCATTGCCAGGAGCCGGTGCTCGACGTGCATGAACTGTTGGCGCAGGCCGATCAGGCGCTCTACTGCGCCAAGGAAAACGGGCGCAATCGCGTGGAATTCGCTTCGCTCGACGTCATGCTCAAGCGCAAGGACAAGGACGCCGTGACACCGGGCGAGGGCGCGGCGGAAGCGGCGAAGTCCGCGGCGGCCTGACCGCAAACTCCGCGTCTACACTCTCGAAAACCCGGCTCGTCAAACCAACGGCGTTCCGTGGGTATGGAAGCTTTCGATGGTCTTGAGTCCCCACGCCTGACCCTTGCGGCGATCGGCCTCGGTCCATACGACAGTGGGCCAATCCGGATCGAGAATGAGCCGCGCGCCGGCGTTGGCCAACTCGACGCGATTGCCGGCAGGTTCCCAGACATAGAGAAAGAACGTCTGCTGCACCGCGTGCTTGTGCGGCCCGGTCTCGATATGCACGCCGTTTTCCAGAAAGATATCGGCGGCCTGCAAGATGTGTTCGCGTTGATCGACCGCGTAGGTCACGTGGTGGAAGCGGCCGCGCGCGCTGGTCGCGTCGCGGGTATAGGCCACGTCGTATGATTTGTTGTTGCAGGAGAACCAGCAGCCGCCGAGGGTGCCGTTGTCGAGCTGGATGATCTCGGTGACGCGGCTGCCGAGCGCCTGCGGCATGAAATCGCGGATGGCGCCGATGTCTTGCGCCAGCAGATTGACGTGGTCGAGCCGCCGCGGCGCGATCGCCCTGTTGGGCGTGCGTTGCGCCTGATTCTTGAGCGCTGGGCGTTCGTCTGCCGGCGGCTGATAGCGGCGCGTCTCGTAATAGATCTCGTAGAGGTGCCCCTCCGGATCGCGGAATTGATAGGCCGGCCCATGGCCTTCGTCGCCGTCGTTCCATCCGGTTCCCGCGCCGAGCGCCTCGATCGCCTTGACGCGTCGTTCAAGCGCCTGCCGGCTGGCGGCACGATAGGCGACATGACGTACGCCCGTCGTCTTGGCGGCGGTCAATTTGAGCGAGTGGAATTCGTAGTCGTCGAACGCGCGCAAATACACGCTGTCGCCGTCGCGGCCGCTCTCGCTGAGGCCGAAGATGCGCGTGAAGAAATCGAGGCTCGCCTCGGGTTTGTCGGTCAGCATTTCGATGTGACCGAGGTGGGCCGTATCGTGGATCGGCTCGGCCGGCATGTCTGCACCTCCCGGTTAGGCGCCTGGCCTGGCGGTTTGCTGGCGTCCCGCGCCTATCTGGGCGGGGGCGGGGCGTGACGACAAATGGTAGTTTTTGGGGTATTCATGAACCGGATGCATGCATCCGGTTCATGAATTTTGGGAGGAATCCGATGCGCATCGACTTCCTTGGCCTCGAAGCGTTTCTCAGCATTGCCGAACGCGGCAGTTTTCAGCGCGCGGCGGCGCATCTCAACCTCTCGCAGACCGCCATCAGCCATCGCATGCGCAAGCTCGAGGAGGATCTCGGCCTCAAGCTGTTCGCGCGCACGACCCGCGAGGTGACGCTGACGCGGGCCGGGATCGATTTTTTACCCAAGGCACGCAAGGCGCTCGCGGAGCTCGAGCAATCATTCGACGATCTCAAGCAGCAGGGCGCCAAGCGGCGCGAGCGTCTCGACATCGCCTGTCTTCCGGTCTTCGCGGTCAATTATCTCCCGTCCATCCTCGGCAAATTCTACAAATCGCAACCGGGCGTACAGGTCCGCATCTTTGAGACGCCCTCAGCTGCTATTGCCGATTTGGTGCAATCCGGCGACGTCGAGTTCGGTTTGAGCGGCGTGCAGACCAACCGATGGGATCTCGAAGTCGAGAGGATGTCCGAGTCGCCGTTGGCGCTTGCTTGTCCGTCGCGGCATGTGCTCGCCAAGCGGCGTTCAATCGGCTGGGCGGAGCTTCGCAATCTGCCGCTGATCCGCGTCGGCTCAAAGACCGCGATCCGGGCGATGATCGACGACGCGCTCAGCGCGGCGCGGCTCAGCCTTAATTGGCAATACGAGGTCCAGCACGTCGAGACGGCGGTCAACCTGGTTGAAGCGGGGCTCGCCTATGCCGTGGTGCCGCGCATCGACGTGACCCTGCACCGCGGCCGCGGCATGGCGGCGATTCCGTTGCGCGGGCCGCGGCTGTCCTGCGTCTATGGCCTGGTGACGCGGCGCGGCATGCCGTTGTCGCCGACGGCGGAAAAGCTGCGCACCCTCCTGATCGACGAAATGAAGGGCCAAGGCGGCTTATATGCACAAAATGCATGAATACACCTATTCTATTCATTTGCTTGTACAGAGGGAGCGCGGCAATTTCGCAGCGCACCCGGCGGCGCAGGCTTGTTGAAAATCTGCGCCGTTGGGACAACAGTGCCAGAGCGGACGGACCCGGACCTGCGCCAAAATCGCCGGTCGAGAAACAGTGGGGCGTCAAACTAATTCAGGGAGGATAACATGAAGCTTGTTCGCTGGCTGGGGTTCGCAGCCCTTGCCGTGGCCGTAGGCGGCGCCGCGCAGGCGCAAACCGTGAAGGTCGGAGTGGTGCTGCCGTTTTCCGGCGCCAATGCCGACCTCGGACACCAGATCGACAAGGCTTTCGATCTCTATGTGAAACTGCACGCCAAGGACCTCGCACCTTACAAGGTCGAGATCATCAAGCGCGACGAAGGTCCGCCGACCGGCGCGCAGGCCAAGACCGTGACCACCGAGTTGATCACCAACGATAAGGTGCAACTCGTCACCGGCTTTGTGTTCTCGCCGTCGGCGATCGCGCTGGCGCCGGTCATCACCCAGGCCAAGGTGCCGATGGTCATCGCCAACGCAGGCACCGCCTGGATCACCAACCTGTCGCCCTACATCGTGCGCCTGTCGTTCTCGATGTGGCATCCGGCGTATCCGATGGGCCCCTACGCCTTCAGCAAGATCGGCTGTAAGACCGCGGCGGTTGCCTACACCGACTTCCCGCCGGGCAAGGATTCGGTCGAGGCCTTCAAGACCGGCTTCGAGAAAGCCGGCGGCAAGATCGTCGACTCGATCCCGATGGGCTCGCCGGTGCAGGTGCCGGACTTCACGCCTTTCTTCCAGAAGGTCAAAGACGAGAAGCCGGACTGCATGTACGTCTTCATTCCGTCCGGCGCGCACGCGACCGGCGTCATGAAGGCCTATGGCGAGCTCGGCATGCGCAAGGCCGGCGTCAAGCTCATCGGTCCGATGGACCTCGTGCCCGACAACAAGCTCCAGGACATGGGCGACGCCGCGATCGGCACTATCGTCATGGGCCACTACGCCGTCGATCTCGACAACGCGGCCAACAAGGCTTTCAACGCCGAATGGCACAAGGCCTATGGTGCGGATTCTTATCCGGACTTCATGTCGGCGGCGGGCTGGGACACCATGCATGCCATCTTCGACACCATCAAGAAGCTCAAGGGCGACATGTCCGACGGCGCCAAAGTGGTCAAGGCGATGGAAGGCTGGGCGGCCGACGGACCGCGCGGACACGTGATGATCGACCCGGCTACGCGCGACATCGTCGAGGACGAGCACGCCATGGAAGTATACCGCAAGCCTGACGGCAAACTCGGCGAGAAGATCGTCGGCACCACCAAGCAGGTGCACGACGAGTGCAAAGTGCTCAAGCTCGGCCGCTGCAAGTAATCCCGCCGGGGATTTGACAACAAACGACGCCGCCACGCATAAAAGGCGCGGCGGCGTTTTTCTGAGCGCGAGGTGGGACTCGTGTCGCATTACGCCAATATTGCCGTCAGCGTCCTGTTCGACGGCCTGGCCTATGCCATGTTTCTGTTCATCACCTCCGTCGGCCTGTCGGTCACGATGGGGCTGATGAATTTCGTCAACCTGGCGCATGGCGCGTTTGCCATGGCCGGCGGCTATGTCGTGGTCTCGCTGACGCGCTCGCTGGGCATCGATTTTGTGCCCTCGCTTGCGTTCGCCGCGGTTGCGGTCGGCGCCGCCAGCGTGCCATTCGAGCGCTATCTCTACCGCCGGCTCTATAAGGCGACCGATCTCGAGCAGGTGCTGCTCACCATCGGACTGGCCTTCATCGCGATTGCAAGTTTTACCTATTTCTATGGGCCCATTCCGAAATCGGTGCCGCTGCCGGATTGGCTGCAAGGCGACGTCAATCTCGGCTTCCGCGCGTTTCCCACTTATCGCGCCTTTCTTATCGCCGTCGGCGCGGCGCTGATCGCGGTGCTGTGGTACGCCTTCGAGCGCACCAATATCGGCGCCAAGATTCGCGCCGCCGTCGATAACCGGCGCATGGCGGAGTCGGTAGGCATCAACGTCGACCGGCTGTTCACGCTGACTTTTGCGCTCGGGTCGGGTCTCGCCGCGCTCGGCGGCGGGCTTGCCATCCAACTCTTCGGCCTGACGCCGAGTTTCGCCGTCATCTATCTCGTACTGTTTCTCATCGTCGTCGCCGTCGGCGGCCTCGGCAGCCTGAAGGGCACGCTGCTCGCAGCGCTGGTCATCGGCATCATCGACACCGGCGGCAAATACGTGTTTCCGGTGGCGGGTAATTTGTTCATCTACGCCGTGACCGTGATTGTGCTCCTCATCAAGCCGGCGGGGTTTTATGGCCGGGAATGAGATCAGCGCCGCGGCCACGACATCCGTTGCCGCACGCGCGCAAGCGACCGGGTTTCTCGCACGCCGCCATTACGTGCGTTGGCCGGAGGCGTTGCCCTGGCTGATCGCGATTGCCTGCTTTTTTCTGTTTCCCGACCGGATGACCTTCGGCAGCCAGGTGCTGGTGATGGTGATCTTTGCGCTCTCGCTCGATCTGATCCTCGGCTATGCCGGCATCGTCACGCTCGGCCATGCCGCGTTCTTCGGTATCGGCGCCTATGTCGTCGCGCTTGCCTTTCTGCGCTTGGGGTGGAGCGAGCCGATCAGCGGCATCATCCTAGGCGGCCTCGTTGCGGGGTTGATCGGCGCCGCGGTCGGCTGGTTCATCCTGCACTATCGCGGTCTCACATTGCTGATGCTGACCATCGCCTTTGCCGCGACGCTGCAGGAATCGGGCAATCTGCGCTCCGATATTACCGGCGGCTATGACGGCCTTCCGGGCCTGTCGTTCGATCCGTTGCTCGGTATTTTCCAATACGATCTCTACGGCCACACGAACTATCTCTATGCATTGGCGGTTCTGGCCGTGATCTTCTTTTTCGTGCGCCGCATCGTCTATTCGCCGTTCGGGCAGGCGCTTACCGGCATCCGCGAAAACGTGCGGCGCATGAATGCGATCGGCTCGCCGGTGCACCGGCGTCTGGTGACGGTCTATGCGATTTCGGCGGCGATCGCCGGCGTCGCCGGCGGATTGTTCACGCAGACCAACGCGTACGTGACGCTGACCGTGTTCGATTTCGACTTCTCGGCCAAGGTGATGGTGATGCTGATCCTTGGCGGCACGGGGCGGCTCTATGGCGCGTTTTTGGGAGCCTTCGTCTACATGGTGATGGAGGACAATCTGTCGAAGTTCAGCCCGACCTTCTGGCAGCTCGGCATCGGCCTGCTGCTGGTCTTTGCGGTGCTGTTTGCCCGCCGCGGCTTGGCCGGCTGGGTCGAGGACGTCGGCCACGACCTGCGCCGGTGGGTGAAACGATGAATGCCGGCGCGCCCGCCACACTCGAAGTGCAGAAGCTCAATTGCAGCTTCGGCGCGCTTCACGTCACGCGCAACGTCGATCTGACGCTGGAACGCGGCGCGCGTCGCGCCCTGATCGGCCCGAACGGCGCCGGCAAGACCACGCTGGTCAATCTGATCACCGGCGTGCTTTTGCCCACCGACGGCCGTGTCCTCCTCGACGGGGCCGACATCACGGCAACCACGCAGGCGTTCCGGGCGCGGCGCGGCATCGCGCGCACCTTTCAGATCAATCAATTGTTCCGCGGTCTGACCGTGCTCGAAAACATCTGCATGACGATCGGCGAGCGCGACGGACACTGCAACAACCTATGGCGTCCTGCCGGCGCCAGACAGGCGGTGATCGACGAGGCGCTGGGGCATCTGGAATCGTTGCGGCTGGTCGACGATGCGCTCAAGCTGGTGCGTGAGCTGCCTTACGGCCGCCAGCGTCTCGTCGAGATCGCGGTCGCGCTCGCGCAGAAGCCGCGCGTACTTTTGCTCGACGAACCGGCCGCAGGCGTGCCGTCGTCGGAAAGTCATCTCATCCTCGACGTGGTGGCCGCGCTCGACCCCGACATCGCCATTCTGATCATCGAGCACGACATGGACGTGGTGATGCGTTTCGCCCGCGAGATCACGGTGCTGGTGCAAGGGGCGGTGCTCACGCAGGGCAAGCCGGCCGACATCATGGCCGACGAGCAAGTCCGCGCGGTCTATCTCGGGCAGGCGCGCGGCGCCGGCGGAGGCGGGCATGGCTAGCGAAGCGCTCGCGCTCGAGTCGGTCGCCGCAGGCTACGGCGAAACCGTGGTGCTGGAAAATATCCGGTTGTCGCTCGCGCAAGGCGAGACGCTGTCGATCATCGGCCGCAACGGCGTCGGCAAAAGCACGCTGCTGTCGACGGTCATGGGCCAAACCACGCTGCACGGCGGCACGGTGCGCATGCACGGCGACGATATCTCCCGGCTCGCGACCTATCGTCGCGTCGCCGCCGGCCTCGGGTTCGTGCCGCAGGAGCGGGAAATCTTTCCCTCGCTGACGCTGCGGGAGAATCTTGAAGTGGCGGCGCGGCCGGGCGCCTGGACGGCGCGCGCCGTGTTCGACCTGTTTCCCAGGCTCGGCGAGCGCGCCGCCAACCGCGGCAATCAATTGTCCGGCGGCGAACAGCAGATGTTGGCGATCGGCCGCGCGCTGGTCTGTAACCCCACCGTGCTGCTGATGGACGAGCCGTCCGAAGGTCTGGCGCCGGTCATCGTCGAAGAACTTGCCCGCGCGATGAAGCGGCTGACGCAGGACGGCGCGCTGACCATGCTGCTGGTCGAGCAGAATACGCGCCTCGCGCTCGAACTCGCCCCGCGCGCCGTCGTGATGGACCGCGGGCAGATCGTCTTCGACGGTCCGAGCGAAGCGCTGCGCAACGACCCCGCCAAGCTCGACCAGCTCATTGGCGTGGCGAAAGCATGACGGTCATGCCGGCGGCGCGGCAACACGATTCACGCATTGTGTCTGCTGAAATCCGATTTCCCCTCCGCGGCATCTTGCGCTAGTCTGACCGCGACCGGCCGAAGAACCGCGATCAGGGAGCCAGCCCATGAATGTCAGCGCCCAGCCGAAGAGCGGCCTCGCAATTCCGTTCGACCACACGCGTCTCGACCGCTTGATGGACGCGGGCGGTATCGACGTCCTGCTGGCGACCTCCAAGCACAATGTGCAGTATTTGCTCGGCGGCCACCGCGCCAATTTCTTCGACTACATGGATGCGACCGGCGTTACCCGCTATCTGCCGGTGTTCGTGTATCCCAAGGGGCAACCGGAGAAGGCCGCCTATATCGGGCATCGCCTCGAAGGTTTCCAGCATCAAGCAAAGCCGTTGTGGACCCCGGAAACGCAGACCAATACCGCGGGCTCGGCCGACGCCATGCAAAAGGCGGTCGATTACATCCGCAAGGCCGGCCTCAAGACCAAACGCATCGCCACCGAATTCGGCTTCCTGCCGTATGACGCGTCGAAAGTGCTCCGCGCCGGATTCCCCGACGCCGATTGGGTCGACGGCCTCTTTGTGCTGGAGCGCCAGCGGCTGAAGAAGTCGGCGGCCGAACTGGCCATGCTCAAACAAGCCTCGGAAGCGGTGCTCGAATCCATGCTGGCGACGATCGCCAAGTCGGCGCCGGGCACAACCAAAGCCGAGGTGGTCGAGACGCTGCGCAAGGAAGAGACGCAGCGCGGGCTGACTTTCGAATATTGCCTGATCACCGCCGGCACCAGCATGAACCGCGCGCCATCCGACCAGAAATGGGAGAAGGGCGACATCATGTCGATCGACTCCGGCGGCAACAACCACGGCTATATCGGCGACATCTGCCGCATGGCGATCCAGGGCGAGCCGGACGCCGAGCTCAACGATCTGTTGGCCGAGATCGAGTCCATCCAGCGCGCCGGCTTTGCCGCCGCGCGTCCCGGCGCGCTCGGCCGCGAAATCTATGCCGCTGCGGAGCCGCTGGTGATGAAGTCGAAGCACCACAACCAGATTGAGTTCCTGGCGCACGGCATGGGCATGGTCAGCCACGAAGCGCCGCGGCTCACCGACCACGGCCCGGTGCCGTATCCAGCCGACGACGCCAACATTCCGCTGGAAGTCGGCGCGGTCGTATCGGTCGAGACCACGCTCAAGCATCCCTCGCGCGGCTTCATCAAGCTCGAGGACACCGTGGTGGTGACCGAGACCGGCCATGAGATCTACGGCGAGGGCGCACGCGGCTGGAATAGAGCCGGGCGCTAGCACCCAGCGGCGGGTCGAAAAGTCATCCTGGCGGGTAACCGAAAGCCAGCTCAGAATGCTTGTTTTGACAATATGTTAGCTAACTAAGTTGATGTGAGCTACGAGCTGCCGTTATGGCGGCCGGAAAAAAATTTCGTATCCAATGAACCGGACGGCGAACCGCCCTGACGAAGCGGCGCGCAGGCCGAACTGTATGCCCGGACGCCGCTTGGCGCTCCGCGTGCCAGTGCGGGGGGACGACATTGCGTGAGCTTTGCGGGGAGCACACAGCATGCACGACATGTCCGCGTTGCCGAAGATTGCGCCGGACTTCTTTGCGAAGCCCGGACCGCTGCCGCAATTGACGGGTCCCGTCCGTTTCGAGATCGATGGCTGCGCCAAGAGCGAGCAGCCGGACTTGCTGCGCGCCTGTTTCACGCGGCTCGATTTTCGTCACCAGGTCGACCCGCTGGAAGGCGTGCCGTTTCACGTCGATCTGTCGCTGCACGTGCTGCCCGGCCTGCACATGGCGATCGGCAAGATGCATGGCGTGCACAATTGGCGCACGCACGAAATGCGCTCCAACAGTCCCGAGGATTTCGTCCTGGCGGTCAATCTCGGCGGCCGATACGCCGTGACGCAGGGCAAGAACGATATCGTCCTCGATGACGGCGAAGCGACGCTGGTGTCGTGCTTTGAGCCCTGCGGCTACGCCCATCATCCGCCCGGCGATGTCATCGCGATACGGCTGCCGCGCGCGCTGCTGGGTCCGCTGGTCGGGGATATCGAAAGCTGTAACCTCCGCCGCATTCCGCGGGACACCCCGGCGCTGCGATTGCTCACGGCTTACGTCCGCAACGCGCGCGACCCGAAGGCCGTGGCGAACGCGGACCTGCGGCGGCTCATGGTGGCGCATGTTTACGATCTGGCGGCGATTGCCATCGGTGCGACCCGCGATGCCGCCGCCGCGGCCGAAACCGGAGGGTTGCGGGCGGCGCGCCTCGTCGCCATCAAACAGGACGTCGTCCGGCACCTCCATGACCCGGCTTTGTCGGTTGCCGGTGTCGCCAGCCGCCATTCCTGTACGCCGCGTGTCGTGCAAAGGCTGTTCGAGCACGAAGGGACCACGTTCACGCAACATGTATTGGCGCAACGGCTCGAGCGCGCGTTTCGCATGCTGAGCGACCCGCGCCGCACAGGCGAAAAGATCAGCGCGGTTGCCTTGGATTGCGGCTTCAGCGACGTGTCGTATTTCAACCGCGCGTTCCGTCGCAGCTTTGCCGCGGCGCCATCCGACATCCGTGCCCAGGCGCGTGGCGAACAAGACTAGCGGCGGGTCGGCGGCCGCGCCTCCTGCGCCAATGATTTGAGCGCGTCGGAGACATCGACCGGATAGTCGAAGACGTCCAGCCGGCGCAAGGGCGCGGGCAGGCGGGCGAGATCGGCCGCGGCGCGGTCGCGGATCTGCGAAAGCGTGGGCGCCGCCGCGACGCGCTTGCCGCCGCGCATCACCGGCACGATCAGCGCCTCGCCCGGCTGCTTATCGGTTTCGAGCGACAGAACATCGCCGCGCATTTGGCCATCGGCATCGTAGACGCGCCAGACCTGCTTGCGTCCTGGCCAGGTCGCCTTGCCTTCGGACAATTTGCGTTTCGGCGCGCCGGCATATTCCTGCAGCTTATAGGCGCAGTCGAGCGCCGGCACATCGACGGACGCGGCAAGATTGACGCCGATGCCGAAGCCGTCGATC
>DASUGZ010000057.1:0-2648 GCA_036273755.1 Pseudolabrys sp. | reverse complement strand
CGCACCAGCGACTCCAGCGAAATGCTGCCGCGCCCGAAGACGACAAAGATGGCCGCGGCCAGCACCACAACCACGAGCAACGGCAGCAGCCTGCGAACGAGGCTGCGCGGTCGATCGGCGCTTGGCGGGGGGATTGGCATCGGCTCTCTATACACGAGATGGCGCGGCCTGCCGCCGAAGCATAGTGATTTCACCGCCTTGTGAGCCTTTGTGAGGTGCGTGGAGTGGGTCTTGATCCCGGTCTGCCGGTCGCATTGACGGGCGGGAGCCCCTCCCTTATAAGCCGCGCAAATTCGCGTGCCGATCCGTGCCGTTACGGGTTTTCATGGCCGACCTTGGGGACATTCTCGATGTCCCCGCCGCCACGGCGCGACCAGCGGAGAATTCCCACGTGAAGCGGACCTATCAACCGAGCAAGCTTGTACGCAAGCGCCGTCACGGCTTCCGCACGCGCATGGCCACCAAAGGCGGGCGCAAGGTGCTTTCGGCCAGGCGTTCGCGCGGACGCAAGCGGCTGTCGGCCTGACGGCGGGCCCAAAAGCCGCGCATTGCTGTCAATGGAGCGACTGAGGCAACGGGCGGACTTTCTGGCGGCGGCATCCGGCGCCAAGTCCGTGGCCGCCGCGTTTGTGCTGCAGGCGCGCAAGCGAAACGACAACGGACCGGCGCGGTTCGGCTTTACTGTGTCGAAAAAGGTCGGCAATGCGGTGGAGCGGAATCGGGTGCGCCGCCGCTTGCGGGAAATTGTGCGGGTCGCCGGGTCCGGCCGGATACGAACCGGACATGATTATGTGCTAATTGGCCGGCGCGCGGCACTTAACGCTCCGATTGAGCGGATCGCCGAGGACTTCGAGGGGGCGTTGCGGCGTGTACATGCGGGGCGCAACGATAGAACGGCATTGGGATGACCGATAATAAAAATACCATTCTCGCCATCGCGCTTTCTGCCATTGTGTTGATGGCGTGGCAGTTTTTTTATGCCGGGCCGCAGGAGAAGGCGCGGCAGCAGAAGCTGCAGGAGCAGCAGCAGCTGGCGCAGAAGCAGCAGCCCGGACAAACCCCCGGCGGCGCGACACAGGCTCCGGGCGGCGCACCGGCCCCGGGCGGCGCGCAAGCGCCGGGACAAGTGCCCGGCCAGCCGCCGCAGTCGCCGGCGGCGATTGCGGCGAACCGCGACGCCGCGGTCAACGCCACCGCGCGCGTCAAGATCGCCACCGACAGCCTGCAGGGCTCGATCGACCTGAAGGGCGGGCGCATCGACGATCTCTCGCTCACGAAATTCCGCGAAACCATCGACCCCAAATCGCCGCCCATCGTCCTGCTGTCGCCGTCCGGCAGCCCCGAGCCGTACTACGCCGAATTCGGCTGGACCAACGCGGTCGGCGGCACCGTGAAGGTTCCGGCCGCCGACACCGAATGGAAACAGGTCGGCACCGGCGCGCTCAGCGCCAACCACCCGGTGACGCTCGCCTGGGATAACGGCGCCGGCATCGAATTCCGCCGCACCATCAAGGTCGACGACAAATATCTGTTCCGCATCACCGACGAGGTGGTGAACAAGGGCGCGAGCGCGGTCTCGCTCTATCCTTACGCGCTGGTGTCGCGCCACGGCACGCCGCAGGTCGCCGGCTATTACATCCTGCACGAAGGCATCGTCGGCGTGCTCGGGAATGACGGCCTGCAGGAATACACCTACAAGAAAATCGAAGAGAAGAAGGACGTCGCCTTCGACGTCACCAACGGCTGGCTCGGCTTCACCGACAAATATTTCGCCGCGGCGCTGGTGCCGGACACCAAGGCGCACCTGAAGGCGCATTTCGGCGCCGGCAAGCTCGGCACTCTCGACACCTACCAGGCCGACTACCTGCTCGACGCGGTCAACGTCGCGCCGGGCGCGACCGGCGCGGCGGAGGCGCGGCTGTTCGCCGGCGCCAAGGAAGTCGCGGTCGTCAACGCCTACGAGGAGCAGCTCAAGCTCAACCGCTTCGATCTCTTGATCGACTGGGGCTGGTTCTACTTCATCACCAAGCCGATGTTCGTGATGATCGACTATTTCTACCACCTCATCGGCAATTTCGGCGTCGCCATCCTGATCGTCACCGTCCTGATCAAGGCGGCGTTCTTCCCGCTCGCCAACAAGTCCTACGCCTCGATGGCCAAGATGAAGGCGGTGCAGCCGCAGATGGCGGCGCTGCGCGCGCGCTATCCCGACGACAAGGCCAAGCAGCAGCAGGAGCTGATGGCGCTGTACAAGAAGGAGAAGATCAACCCGCTGGCTGGCTGCCTGCCGATCGCGGTGCAGATCCCGGTGTTCTTCTCGCTTTACAAGGTGCTGTTCATCACCATCGAAATGCGGCACGCGCCGTTCTTCGGCTGGATCCACGACCTCTCGGCGCCCGACCCGACCAACATCTTCACGCTGTTCGGCCTGATCCCGTTCGATCCGACCACCATCCCGGCGATCGGCCACTTCCTGCATGTCGGCGCCTGGGGCGTGATCATGGGCATCACCATGTGGGCGCAGATGAAGCTCAACCCGGCGCCGCCCGACCCGACGCAGCAGATGATCTTCAACTGGATGCCGCTGATCTTCACCTTCATGCTGGCGACCTTCCCGGCCGGCCTCGTCATCTACTGGGCCTGGAACA
>DASUGZ010000056.1:0-13576 GCA_036273755.1 Pseudolabrys sp. | reverse complement strand
GAGCGATCTGCATCTGTGGCGGCTCGGCCCCGGCCATGTCGGTTTGATCGCCGCGGTGGTGTCGGATCACCCGCAGGCGCCGTCAGCCTACAAGGCGCGGCTCGAAGGCATCGAGGGCCTTTCGCACGTGACCATTGAGGTGCACCTCTGTCCGGACCACGAGCGCAAGGCGGCGTAGCATTGCGGCCCCAAATGGCCGTCTGCTATACGCGAGTTCATCCTTGAGGCTTTCATGTCCGTCGACGCCGATACCGTCCGCCGCATCGCGCATCTGGCGCGCATCGCCGTCGCCGAGAGCGAGGTCGAGCACCTCAAGGGCGAGCTCAACGCCATGCTGGCTTTCGTCGAGCAGTTGCAGGAAGTCGACGTCGAGGGCGTCGAGCCGATGACTTCGGTGACGCCGATGGCGATGAAGAAGCGCACCGACGCCGTCACCGACGGCGGCATTGCCGCCGACATCGTCAAGAATGCGCCGGCGAGTGAGGACCATTTCTTCCTCGTTCCTAAAGTGGTCGAGTAAATGTGCATCGCTTGCGAGTTGAATTTTTTCGCGATGATCGACGCGCTGCCGGAGGCGGACCGCGAGCGAATTCTGCGTCAGCAGGCCGCGCGCTTTGAATGCGAGACGCCGCCGGGCGAGCCGCAGCCGGCGCAGTCACCCGTCGTGGACGAGCAGCAATCGTGAGTGGTTTGAATTCGCTCACATTGGCGGAAGCGCGCGACGGGCTGGCGAAAAAATCCTTCTCCGCAGTCGACCTGGCCGAGGCGCATGTCGCGGCCATCGAAACGGCGCGCGCGCTTAATGCCTATGTGCTGGAGACGCCGGAACGAGCGCGGGAGATGGCGAAGGCATCCGACGCGCGCATCGCGTCCGGCAAGGCCGGGCCGCTCGAAGGCATTCCGATCGCGGTGAAGGATTTGTTCTGCACGACCGGCGTGCGCACGACGGCCGGCTCGCACATTCTCGACAATTTCGTGCCGCCATATGAATCGACCGTGACCTCGCAGCTTTGGCGCGATGGCGCGGTGCTGTTGGGTAAAACCAACAACGACGAGTTCGCCATGGGCTCGTCGAACGAGACCTCGCATTTCGGCCCGGTGATTTCGCCGTGGCGGCGTAAAGGAGCGAACGCGCCGCTGACGCCGGGCGGCTCGTCGGGCGGTTCGGCCGCGGCGGTGGCGGCGCAACTCGCGTTGGGCGCGACGGGAACCGACACCGGCGGCTCCATCAGACAGCCGGCGGCCTTCACCGGCACCGTCGGCATCAAGCCGACTTACGGCCGCTGCTCGCGCTGGGGCATCGTCGCCTTTGCCTCGTCGCTCGATCAGGCCGGGCCGTTCACGCGCACTGTGGGCGACGCCGCGATCCTGCTGCGCTCGATGGCCGGTCCCGACGCCAAGGACACGACCTGCGCCGACGTGCCGGTGCCGGACTATGAAGCGGCGGTCAGCAAGTCGATCAAAGGTCTGCGCATCGGCATTCCCAAGGAATACCGGCTCGACGGCATGCCGGCGGAGATCGACAAGATCTGGGACCAGGGGAAAGCGTGGCTGAAGGCGGCGGGCGCTGAGCTGATCGACGTGTCGCTGCCGCACACCAAATATGCATTGCCGGCTTATTACATTGTCGCGCCGGCCGAAGCCTCGTCCAACCTCGCGCGTTACGACGGCGTGCGTTACGGCCTGCGCGAGCAGGGCAGCGACATCATCGATATGTACGAACAGACACGCAGCGCCGGCTTCGGCGCCGAGGTGCGCCGCCGGGTGATGATCGGCACCTATGTGCTCTCGGCCGGCTATTACGACGCCTATTACCTGCGCGCGCAGAAGGTGCGCACGCTGATCAAGCGCGACTTCGAGGACTGCTTCAAGGCGGGCGTGCACGCCATGCTGACGCCGGCGACGCCGTCGGCGGCGTTCGGCCTCGGTGAAAAAGGCCAGGCCGATCCGGTCGAGATGTATTTGAACGACGTGTTCACGGTGACGGTGAACATGGCCGGCCTGCCGGGCATCGCCGTTCCGGCGGGGCTCGATGCGCAGGGCCTGCCGCTGGGCCTGCAACTGATCGGCCGGCCGTTCGACGAGGAGACGCTGTTCTCCTGCGCGGCCGTCATCGAGCAGGCGGCAGGGCGGTTTACGCCGCAGGCGTGGTGGTGACTTCTTATCCCCGGACAGAAAAGAAAGAGAGCGCTAGCCCGGCTCCATCCCGCGCTTCTTGAAGGCGCTGGCTGCTTCGGGCGACGTGATGAACTTGACCAGCGCGCGCGCGGCGTCCGGCTGCTTGCCTTTGGCGGCGATGCCGCTCGAGAAGATCGTCATCTTCTGGATATCGGCGGGCAGCGCGCCGACATAGCCGACGCCGGGATAGGTCGACATCTCGCTCACCTGCTGGATGCCGATTTCGACCTCGCCGCTGGCGACGATGGTGCCGACGAAGATCCCGGTCGGCGTCTGCTTGAGCTTCGGCTTGACCTGTTCGGCAATCCCCAAGCGCTCGAACAGGCCGATGACGTAGACGCCGCTTGGGCCGGTCGAATAGCCGATCGATTTGGCGGCGAGCAGCGCCTTCTTGAACGCTTCGACCGTGGAGATATCGGGTTTGGGCGCGCCCGCTTTGACGCCGACACCGACGCCGGATTTGGCAAGGTCGACGCGGCTGCCGGCCACCAGCGTGCCCGATTTCTGGAAGGCATCGATGTCCGGGCTCGACATGATCAAGAGGTCGAAGGCCTCGCCGGCCGCGATGCGTTTCTTGGCGTCGAGCGTGCCGGTGAAGGTGGTCTTGACGGTGTGCCCGGTGGCTTTCTCGAATTGCGGCACCAACTCGTCATAGGCCTTCTCGGTGGCCTGCGTCGACAGAACGGTGATTTCAACGGCGCCCGCCATCGTGGCCCCCAAAGTTGAGAGTAAAAGTGCGCAAGCAAGTGCGGTTTTGGTCGTCATGTCAGCCCCCCGGCGGATTTTAATTTTGGGCGGTGCAAGTCTAGTCGGACGGGCCGGGCCGCGATAGATACACGGCGTCATGGCCAAGCAAAACGGCAAACTGATCAAAGGCGCCACCGGCGACTGGGAAGTCGTCATCGGTCTGGAGGTGCACGCCCAGGTCACGTCCAAGTCGAAGCTGTTCTCCGGCGCCTCGACCGAGTTCGGGGCCAAGCCGAACAGTCAAGTGTCGCTGGTCGACGCGGCGATGCCCGGCATGCTGCCGGTGATCAACGAGGAATGCGTCAAGCAGGCGATCCGCACAGGCCTGGGCCTCAAGGCGAAGATCAATCACAAATCCGTCTTCGACCGGAAAAATTATTTCTATCCCGATCTGCCGCAGGGCTATCAGATCAGCCAATACAAGTCGCCGATCGTCGGCGAGGGCGAGGTCGTGGTCGATCTCGACGGCGGCGAGGCCGTCACCGTCGGCATCGAGCGGCTGCATCTCGAGCAGGACGCCGGCAAATCGCTGCATGACCAGCATGCCAACATGAGCGCCATCGACTTGAACCGCTCCGGCGTTGCGCTGATGGAGATCGTGTCGAAGCCGGACATCCGCTCGGCCGAAGAGGCGATGGCTTATGTCGCCAAGCTGCGCTCGATCCTGCGCTATCTCGGCACCTGCGACGGCAACATGGAGGAGGGGAGTTTACGCGCCGACGTCAACGTCTCGGTGCGCAAACCAGGCGCGCCGCTCAACACGCGCTGCGAGATCAAGAACATGAACTCGATCCGTTTCATCGGCGAGGCGATCGACTACGAGGCGCGCCGGCAGATCGAGATCATCGAGGACGGCGGCACCATCGACCAGGAGACGCGCCTGTTCGACCCTGGCAAGGGCGAGACGCGCTCCATGCGCTCCAAGGAAGAAGCGCATGATTACCGGTATTTCCCAGATCCGGATCTGCTGCCGCTGGAATTCGACGACGCCTATGTGGCGGCGCTCAAGGAACATCTGCCGGAACTGCCGGACGAGAAGAAGGCGCGGTTCATACGCGCGTTTTCGCTGTCGGCCTATGACGCCGGCGTGCTGGTCGGCGAGCGCGAGACGGCGGAGTACTTCGAGGCGGTCGCCAAGGGCCGCGACGCCAAGGCAGCGGCCAATTGGGTGATCAACGACCTGTTCGGCCGGCTCAACAAAGAGGGCAAGGATATCGCGTCCTCGCCGATTTCGGCCGCGCAACTCGGCGCCATCCTCGATCTGATCGCCGACAACACCATCTCGGGAAAAATCGCCAAGGATCTGTTCGAGATCGTCTGGAGCGAGGGCGGCGACCCGCGCGCCGTCGTCGAGAAGCGCGGCATGAAGCAAGTGACCGACGTCGGCGCGATCGAAAAGACGGTCGACGACATCATCGCCAAAAATCCGGACAAGGTTGCTGACGCAAAAACCAATCCGAAGGCGATCGGCTGGTTCGTCGGGCAGGTGATGAAAAGTTCCGGCGGCAAAGCCAGCCCGCAAACGGTCAACGAAATCCTGAAAAAGAAACTCGGACTCTAATTCGCACACGATAATCGCGCGCGCGATGCGCGAATTGGGTGCAATGCGGTACCGCGTCCATCGATTGCGCGCGGAATTCGAAATATTGATGACGAATCGGCGGCCGCGAGCGCATTCATTGTCAAAAAAGTACCTGACGACGATCGCACAACAGCGAATCACCTGTGACTGATTCGCTCGTTTTTGCTCGATTCCGGTCCGCGCGCGCCGTTTGTACAGCGAATTGTGGAAAATATTTTTAGGCGCGCGAACATCGCTGTTACGCGCGACACGAATGCAAAATTGATCGCGCGCGCGCGCAAATCGTTCTTGGCGCCGCATGTCACGCGCGCGGCTTGAATTGCAAGAAGTTCATATTTCATCGACGTTTTCACGCTGCCGGCGAAATGCGATCATCGCGTTGCGCGCGCGTGTCGTGCTCAGCAACACGTCGTCGAAGCGCGATGTCGCGAACGCTGCGCAACGCGTTGCGCGTCGCAAATACACGTTTCGTTAAGTCGAAAGCTGTTTTTTTCACTGTGTTGTTGTAAATGGAATGCAGTGCGTGTCGATCCGCGACCGTACTGATGCAGACATCCGCCACGATCCGTGGCTAGGAGGGCAGCAATGGCGAAACGTAGAAAGAAGAAGGCAGCGAAGAAGAAGAAGAAGCTCTAGTCGCTTCTTAATTCTCTTCCCGATCTTCGGACTGAACGTTTCGAAGATTGCGTCATAGGGGCCGGTGTGCGTCATGGTGCGACGTGCGCAATGCGGTTGCAGCGCGGCGCCCCGGTTCCGGTGACAACAGAGGGCGTCGGCGAGACTTCGAGTCTCGCCGACGCCCTCGACGTTTTTATGGAACCGAGACGTTGCGACGACGGGAAATGGCCGCTACGCCGGAATGTGCAGCGTCACCGACAGGCCGATCCCGGTGTTGTTGAAGGCGAGCGTTGCCTTGACCTGGTCGGCGAGCGAATGGGCGAGGCGCATGCCGAGCCCGCCATTGTTTCGCGGGTCGAAGTCCTCCGGCATGCCGACGCCGTCATCGGTCACCTCGATGAGGATCGTTTCGCCGATTTGTTTGCAGCCGACGACGATCAATCCGCGCACGCCGGCCGGATGCGCGTACTTGAGCGCGTTGGTGACCAGTTCGCCGACGATGAGGCCGACCGTCACCGCGCGCTCGGGCGCGATGGCGCAGACCGACGAGGGCAAGGTCGTCAACTCGGCCCGCCCGGCGTAGCTCATCGACGACATGATGGTCGTGGCGACGTCGCGCAGATAGGCGGCAAGGTCGACCGGCTCGTCGTGTTCGCCGCGGGCAAGCAAGGCGTGCAGATGGGCAATGGCGTCGATGCGGCAGCCGATGTCGTCGAAAAGGGCGCCGATCTTGTCGTTATCCAGCGGTTCTTCAGAGCGGGACAGGGTACGCGCATACATCCGCACCATACCGGCGAGCAGCGCCAGATTATTGGCGATGCGGTGATTGGATTCGGCAACGGCATCCCGTTGCGTCACCGGTGCGGCCGTCAGCCCACTGATGGGCATGGCTTCGCGCATTGAAGGCTCCCGCGCCACCCGATCCCCATCTGTTTCCATTTCGATCAGTGTCTGCGCTCTTGCAGCGCGCGGCAAGAAATCCTTCGTACCCCTCTTGGGCACTGTGCGGCGATGCCGGCTTCGGCGCGCAATGCGGGTGATCGGTCCGGTGCGCCGATGTCTGATTAAGTGTATAAAGCTCCGAATAGGGTATTGACAAATAATGAGTAAGAACCTAAATATGCGGCATCGGGTCTTTTCGTAGGATTCTCAAGGGGAGAAAGGCGATGGGTGTCCTCAACCGCGGCGAACGGCTGCAAATGATGCTCACTGAGGATGAATTGGCGGCCTTGGATACGTGGCGTTTCGAAAAACGCATGCCAAGCCGGGCCGCAGCGATCCGCGAACTGCTCAAGCGCGGCCTGGCGGCGGAGGGCTTCGAAGTCTCCAAGGCGCGCGCCAAATCCAAGGATTACGGCGTCATCGCCCAGCTGCCGCCGAAGGGACGAAAAGACGGCAAATCGGCCTGAGGGGCGGGGCCCCGAGGGGTGCCGCCTCCCGGCATGGCCTGCCGCCTAGCCGGCGGTCTTGAGCCGCTTGTTGCAATCGCTCCAGTATTTCGGCCACTTCACTCCCTTCTCGACCTTGCCGGCGGCTTTGGCGTCCTTCCATTCGGCGGCGCATTTCTTCATCCGCTCGCGCGCGGCGAGTTGCCCCGGCGTCGGCGGCTTCTTGGTCTTGGCTTGCTTCTTCTCCGGTGCCGGCGCGGTCGTTTGCGCCGCGGCGTTCGGCGCGAGCGCTGCGAGAGGCGCGGCGATCAGACCGGCCGCCAGCAAGGCGGCGAACAGTGTTTTGGACATGAATCCCCCCCATTCTTGTTCACGCGTTACGCGGTCGCCCGGATCGGCCCGCTTGCGGCCGCCCCCTGCAACCTGACAATCGAGCATAACCATCATAGGTTGTATTCGTCCAGACCTAATCCGCCGGATGTGAGAAAATGCCGGCCTGGCAGTCATTTATGAGAGTTGCGCAAGGCCGCGGCGGGTCTTAGCTCTGCTCGTGGCAATGGCTTGAGGGAAATGGAGCAGGGACATGGCGCTTAAGGCGAAGCGGGCGGTGAAGGCGAAGACTAAGAAGCCGGCGGCGAAGAAGAAAACGGTCAAGCCGATCGAGCTGTACTACTGGCCGACGCCGAACGGCTTCAAGATCTCGATCATGCTCGAGGAGTGCGGGCTGCCGTACACTTTGGTCCCCGTGAACATTTCCAAGGGCGAGCAGTTCAAGCCGGACTTTCTCAAGATTTCCCCGAACAACCGCATGCCGGCGATCGTCGATCCCGACGGCCCCGGCGGGCGGCCCATCTCGATCTTCGAGTCCGGCGCCATCCTGCAATATCTCGGCCGCAAGACCGGCAAGTTCTATCCAAAAGAAGAACGGGCGCGCGTCGAGGTCGATCAGTGGCTGTTCTGGCAGATGGGCGGCGTCGGACCGATGGCCGGCCAGGTGCACCACTTCCGTAATTATTCGGTCGAGACACTGACCTACGCGATCAACCGCTACGTCAATGAGGTCAACCGGCTTTACGGCGTGATGAACATCCGCCTCAAGGACCGCGACTTCATCGCCGGCAAATATTCGATCGCCGACATGGCGCTGGTCGGCTGGGTCAACGGCTGGGAACGGCAGGGGCAGAACATCAACGAGTTCCCCAACCTGCGCCGCTGGCTGGAGGCGGTGAAGGCGCGCCCCGCGGTCAAGCGCGGCATGGCGCTCGGTCTCGAATTGCGCCAGGGCATCGACATGAAGGACCCAAAGGTGCAGGCGGTCCTGTTCGGACAGCGCGCGCGCACGGCTTAAAAAAACGCACTCCTTTGCTTGTCGCTCAAGTGGTTAGTCGCCGCTTACCCGGCGCGGTGAACGCTTTCTGAAAGCACAGGCGGCGACCCGCGATTTGTGCCCGAAAAATCGAGGTTTCCGGCGCGCGGGGCTTGAATAGCCCGCGCGCTTGTTCATCTTCGATTCATCGCGACGCTTAAACTGTCATTCAAATTTTCTCCCTTAGATCGCGTTGTCCGGACGAAAACATTCGCCGGGCTTCAGGGACGAACGATCGGACCGCGGGGGCGGACGATCGCGAGCTTGGGGAGGCCTTCAATGGCAATCGACACTGCGGCGGCTTGCGCCGTCGAGCCGAAGGACGCGGACGACTGCTTCGCGCTCGGCATGACCTATTCGATCGGCGCGGGGAGCGCCGTCGATCTGATCGAAGCGCACAAGTGGTTCAACATCGCCGCCGTGCGCGGACATGGCGACGGGGCGCGGTTGCGCCGCGAGGTCGCCGCGCAGATGGCCGACGCCGAAATCGGGCTCGCCCAGCGCGCCGCGCGCGACTGGCTCAAGGGCCATCCGCTGCCGGTCATGCAGCGGCCGGAGATCCGCGTCGCGGCCTGAGGCTAAGCGAGGCGCGCGAGGTCGTCTCGCGCGCGCGCCACAACGCTCGGCCAATCGCCAAGTCCGTCTTGGCGGAACAGGCGCGCCTGCGGGTACCAGGCGCTTTTGTTGCCGTCGTCGTTTGATGGCGCCCACCGCCAGTCCGGCGCGAATGGCAGCAGTACCCAAACCGGACGCCCGAGCGCGCCGGCCAAATGCACCACCGAGGTATCGACCGAAATCGTCAGATCGGCGAGCGCAAGCAGCGCCGCCGTGTCGGCCATGTCGGCAAGTTCGCCGCCGAGATGGGTGACGTCGTTGGCGTGCCGCGCCAGGATGGCCGCGTCGTCGCCGCGCAATTCGCGCTGGATGCTCAAGAAGGAAATGCCCGCAACGCCAAAGAGCGGCTCGAGCAGCTTGAGTTCGATCGAGCGATTGCGGTCGTTGGCATGGTTGGCATTGCCGGCCCAGGCCAGCGCGACGCGTTTGCCGGGCAATGCCTCGATGCGCGCCCGCCATTTCGCGAGCCGACTTTCATCGGCGCGCAGGTAGGGGATATCGGCGGGAATGGTGTCAGGCTCGGTCTTGAGCGCCAGCGGCAGGCTGCCGAGCGGACAATGGACGTCATAGGCGGGCAGCGGTTCGCCGGGCGCATGGCACGCCGCCACGCCGTCGAGATTTTGCAATAGCGGCTTCAATTCCGGCGGCACTTGGAGCACGACGCGCGCGCCGCTCTGCGCCAGCAGCGGCACATAACGCGCGAATTGAATGGTGTCGCCGAGACCTTGTTCGGCGGTGAGCAAGATTGTCTTGCGCGCGACCGGGTATTCGCCGAGCCAGAGCGGCTTGCCGTAGCTGCGCCGCGTGTCGCGCATCCCTGTGCGCTGCCAGCGCCATTCGTATTCGGCGAAGCCGCGCTTAAGGTCGCCAAGCGTCAGCAGGCTGAGCGCGCGATTGGCATGGGCGTCGGCGTAATCTTTCTGCTGTTCGATCGCCTTGCCGAAGCTCGCGACCGCGTCGGCGTGCCGGCTGAGCGCCTGCAGCGCGCGACCGCGGTTGTTCCAGGCTTGCGCATGATGGGGCGCGGCGGCAAGCGCGCGGTCGTAGGCAGCGACCGCTTCGCCAAAGCGGCCGAGATCGAACAACGCATTGCCGCGATTGTACAACGCGCCCGGATGCCCCGGCATCGCGGCGAGCGCGGCATCGAAATCGGTGAGCGCTTCGCTGGCGCGGCCGAGGTTTGCCAGCGCGCTGCCGCGGCCGAGCAGGGCGCCGCCATGGCGCGGATCGAGCGTCAATACATCGTTGAAACTGGCGAGCGCTTCCTCTGCGCGCTGAAGCGCGAGAAGCGCATTGCCGCGGTTCTCCAGCGCGTTGACGTCGCCGGGCCGCAGCGCCAGCGCCTTGTCGATGCAATCGAGCGCTTCGGCGTCGCGCTTGAGCGCATGCAAGACGTTGGCGAGATTCATCCAGGCGTCGGACGCTTGAGGGTTGAGCTTGAGCGCGCCCGCCATCAGCCGGTAGGCCTCGCCCATTTGTCCGGCTTGCGCCTTGGCGAGCCCGCAGAGATGCATGGCGTCGAAATGATCGGGCGCCGCCTTCAGGACGCGCGCATAAAGCTTCTCAGCCTCGCGCAGCCGGCCCTGCCGATGCAAAGCGACGGCTTCCTGCATCGCCTGCTGGGGGTTGAAAGGGGTCGCCTGCGCCATGGCGCGCGATATGGCCCGGCTTAGTCCGGGCGCGCAAGCAGGCGCGGGCGATCAGTCGTCGTTATGCTTGCGCTTGTGCCGTACCGGCCGTTCCTCGGGCCCCGTATAGAACAGATTGTGCTCGCAGAAGCCGCCCATGCCGCGGATCGTCTGCATGCACTGCTCCCACGTCACAAAGCCGCAATTGCGAGCGCCGCCGCCCCGGCCGCTGCCGTATTGTGCGCACCACCTGTAGGGCTCGGCCTGGGCGGCCGGCGCGAAGGCGTTTGTGCTGGCCACGACGGCGAGGGCGAAGAGGATCGAACCGATTGCGCGCATGATTGTTCTCCCGGTCAGTCGCTGCGCTTCCTGGGTTTACGAACGGACGGCGCCGCACGATCCGGCGCTTCATCGTAAAACAAATTGCGCACGCAACCGCCGCCGATGCCGCTGACCGTCGCCCTGCACTGCGCCAAGGTGGAAAAGCCGCAATTTCGGCCTCCGCCGCCGTCCTCGCCGCTGTACTCCGCGCACCAGGGATATTCGATGGCCGCGGCTGGCCGCACCGTAGCCCCAAAAGCGAACGCCAAGACGGCTAAAAGGAAGAGGCTGGTTCTTGTCATAACTGGTTGTCCCAATCGGGTTGTGTTGACTGCGATAACCCGCGATGGCGCGCTTTAGTTCTCGGATGGCAAAATTTTATGCACCCATTACCCGTTGCGCTGCACCCACAACTGAAACATGCCCGAAAACATATCCGGATTTGCCATCTCGACCGCATGCCATTTGGCGAGATCACTCATCGACCAGCCTTGGGCGGCGAACGCCTCGCGGTATTTCTGCGCGGTGGCGTCGTCGAGATCGAAGCCGATGAATTTGAGCCCATGGCTATCGACGAAGTCCTTGATCGCCGGAATCGTCATCCGGCTTTCCTGGACATGGAACAAGAGATCGCGGCACTCGCTGGTGCTGAAAAAATCGGTAAAGCGCGCGACGCTGGCGTGCGGCGTCTGCAGAATATCCTGCCGGCAGCGCCGGATGTCGGCGGGCGTCGCGGCATAGCCGCGCTCGGCAATGAAGGCGCGGGCGTCGACGACGTCGCGGCGGCCGAGTTCGCTGTAGAAGCCGAGATGCATGATGCCGCCGGGCTGCAACAGCGCGAGCAGCACGCGCCAGCCTTCGAGCGGGTCGGCCATGTGATGCAACACGCCGGTGACCTCGATGAAATCGAATGTGCGGCCAATCGCGCCGAGCTTGAGGATGTCGCCTTGCACGTACTCGATGCGCGAAGCGAGCGCGGCCGGCGTCGTGCGCTTGGCGTAAGCGAGGCTCGCCAGGCTGAGGTCGACGGCGAGCACGTGCGCGTCATACATCTGCGCGACCTGAGCGCCCAAGCCGGTGCCGCAGCCGGGCACAAGAATATCCAGCGGGCCGCTTTTGGCGAGCGGGGTGAAAGCTGCCGTCGGAAATTTCGCCCGCAGATGCCGGTCGAGCGAGACCGGCTGGACATTGCCGGCGAGGTTGATCCCGCGCGGGTACGGATTCTCCTCGTATTGCTGCTGCACCCGAAGCGAAGTCTCGTCGACGATCGCGGTCAGCCGCGGAATTGCCGGGCGCAAGGCAACTTCTTGCCGGGGCTCACGAATCTGCTGGGTAACGACCGCCTCGAGCGGCGCCGGCCACGCGTTCGTGAGCAGCGCGTCGGCAAACGGCAGCCGATGCAGCGGCGCGTACATGGCGAGGACCGCAAGCTGCATCGGCGCGATGCCCGCGCCCGCGGATAGCGCATCACCGATCGCAGCGGTGAGGCGTTCGACCTGCGCTTCTTCCTCCGCCGTCACAGCGAACACGTATTCGTTGATGAAACATTGTTTGGCGAGCGCGCAGCAGAAGCTCAGCGCGTTTTCGTCGCTTGCGTCGGCGGTAAATGCAGCGCGCAGCGCGGTGAGAACGAGTTCAAGCCCGATGTTGCGGGCCGGCACCGCCTCCAACATGCAGCGCAGCAGCGGGTCGGCGCGGACCGCGGCGTGATCGTCGGCCGCGAGCAATTGATCTGCCGAAAGCCGGTTCGGCCGGGCCGCGAGCGCGCGCTGCATCGCCGCGCCAATCGGCGGCAGGACGGCGGCGAGGGTGTCACAGACGGCGTTGTATTGCTCGAACAGTTGCGGCATCAGCGTCAGCGCCTGGGCGAAATGCGCGGACGCTTCGCTACGCTTCCCTTGCGCCAACAGCACGAGCGCAACGTTGTTGTTGGCCTGCGCGTGGTCTGGCTTGAGCAGCAGCAGGCGCTTGTAGAGGCGTATGGCATCGTCAAGCTTGTGCCGACGCTGCAACTGTTCGGCTTCGGTGAACAGCTGGTCGGCCGGATTGCCGGCAGTGGCGGTACGCTGGCTGCCGGACGAGGGCGGTTGCTTGCGCGCGCCACGGCGCTGTTTTCGATTCATCGGCAGATCCAAAGCAGGTCGAGGACGAGGCCGGTTCCAGTGCGCCTTTCAAGTGCAAGCTTGGCGCGGCGCCTTCAAGTACCAGCTTTTTCGGATGGCGCGCAGTGTTTGACGCCGAATTGCCGAGGGCATAAGCCTTGGCCGATAGTGGAGCTGTGGCCGAGTGGCTGAAGGCGGCGGTTTGCTAAACCGTTATACGCTCTCAAGGCGTATCGAGGGTTCGAATCCCTCCGGCTCCGCCAACTATCTTCGCGCAAAGTGCGACGTGCTGAATCGGTGACCGTCCTCAGTTCGGCGAGCGGGCATTCCAAACTCTTTTGTGGATTGGATCGCGAGCGGCTCGCGTTTTCGGGACTCGTTGCTGTGGTGCCGGTCGTGAGCGATTCGGGTTTTTAGAGTTTCGGCCGCTGGCGCGCAGTTTGGGTGTACCGCTATCCGGGTTTGCCGGCCTAACGGGACGCCCTTGCCGACCGGGCGCAATGCCGCCCAATTGGGCCTTCGGGCGTCATGACAGAGGCAAAAGGGGCCAAAAATCGGCCGTTTTGGCCAAGTCCGAGTTTTTGCGACATAAAGCGCCGGTTCGACAAAAATCGCCAATCAGTGCACCAAATAACGTATAAATATTTGATTTTACACATTTATTTTTAGGACGCCGGGGCACGGCACGGATGACTTCATCGGTCCGGGACGGGCGGTGCCAATTGCGTGTTTTTTACGCAACAGTCGCTTGAAAAGCGCCATCGGGACCTGTGGGAAGGGCGCTTCTTCATTGCGCCTCAGACCTCATTCGATAATGTCCTAAGTGCGACGGAGGGGGGCATCCCCGTGTCGCGCTGTCCGGTTCACGGATCGCTCAAGTGAGAAACCCGCGTTGGGTCATTGCTTGGACGAAAAATTTTCCGGAAAGCGGGGAGCAAGGGGAAGTTCCATCGGTGCCTGTCGCACTGTCCGGATCGAACCCTCTCACGAGAAACAACGTTTGGAGGTTCAATATGAAGATGGTGAAAAGC
>DASUGZ010000055.1:0-5003 GCA_036273755.1 Pseudolabrys sp. | reverse complement strand
GGCATGTTCGTGATGGACATCAAGGACAAAGCCAACCCGAAGGTCATCTCGCACTGGACCAATTCGCCGCCTTACACTGGCTTCATGCACACCGCGGTGCCGCTGTTCGACCGCAACCTGATGCTGGTGACCGACGAGTCGACCGAGAACGCCGGCAAGGACTGGCCGAAGCTGATCTGGCTGCTCGACATGCGTGACGAGACTCATCCGGTGTCCATCTCGACCTGCCCTCTGCCGCCGGTCGATGCGTACAAGGACCGCGGCGGCCGTTTCGGCGCGCACAACATCCACGAAAACGTGGAACTGCCGACAGCGTGGAAGTCCGATCAGATCGTGCTTGGCACGTTCTTCAATGGCGGCCTGCGCGCCTATGACATCTCCAATCCCTACCAGCCGCGCGAAATCGCCGCCTTCGTGCCGCCGGCGCCGAGCGGCTCGCCGGTTGGCGCCATCCAGCTCAACGACGTGTTCGTCGACGAGCGCGGCATTGTCTACACGCAGGACCGCTTTTCCGGCGGGCTTTATACGCTGGAGATGGATTTCTGATCCTCTCTCGCCCCACCCCACCGGGCGGGGTACAATGAGGCATGAACGAACTCTTCCCCTCCGCGGCCGCCGGGATGTTCGGACGCCGGCTCAAGCGCGAGCGCGGCCACCGCGTTCCGGTGACTGTGATCACCGGCTTTCTCGGCGCCGGCAAGACCACGCTGCTCAAGCGTTTCCTTTCAACGCCGGAGGGGCAAGGTACCGCGGTGGTAGTCAACGAATTCGGCGCCACCGGCATCGACGACGCGCTGGTGCGCTCGTCGACCGACGAAACCGTGCTACTCGGCAACGGCTGCCTGTGCTGCATCACGCGCAGCGACCTGCAGCTCGCGCTGCGCCGCATGGTGGTCGAGCGCGAACGCGGTGAACTGCCGGCGTTCAAGCGCATCGTCATCGAGACCTCTGGCCTCGCCGACCCCTCGCCCATCCTGCAGACCTTCGCCACCGACCGCGCACTCGGCGAGGCGTTCCATGTCGAGGCGGTGATGACCGTCGTCGACGCCGAGACCGGTAGCAACACGCTCGGCTGGTCGGCGGAAGCGCGTAAGCAGGCGATCCTTGCCGACCGCCTGGTGGTCAGCAAAGTCGACATTGCCGGCGAGGGCGCAGCCAACGCGCTCGCCGCGCAACTGCGCGCGCTCAATCCGGGCGCCGAGATCATCGAGGCGGTGAACGGCGAGATCGACCCGGGTCTACTGACCGAGCCGGCCGGCGTTTCGCGAAATGCCTTTGTCGCCGAAGCCGAACATTCCGACGGCATTGGTAGTTTCGTGCTGACCGAAAGCGCGCCACTGCCGTGGTCGGCCTTCGCAAAGGCGATGGATATTCTGATGACGTTGCGCGGGCCGGATCTGCTGCGCGTCAAGGGTTTCGTCAATGTCGAGGGCTGCCAGGGCCCGGTAGTGGTGCAGTTCGTGCAGCACCTCGCGCACCCGCCGGTCGAGCTCGATACATGGCCGGACGAAAATCGGCAAAGCCGGATCGTGTTCATCACCAAGAATATTGCCGAGCAGCAGGTCCGCGATTTGCTGCGGGCGGTCAATGCGTTGGTTTAGCTATTCCCGATCCCGTCCGGCGATCTCCGCCTGCCAGGGCGCGACCTTGTGCTCGACGAAGCCGATTAGCGAATTCAGGCCGACCGCCATGATCATCAAGAGAATGATCGGCACGAACATGGTGGCGGTGTCGAAATTGTTGGCGGAATTGATGATCACCGCGCCAAGCCCGGAGATCGTGGTGAAAAATTCCGCGATCACCATGCCAACCACCGCGCGGCCGACGGCGAGGCGGATGCCGGCCATGATGTAAGGCAGCGTTGCCGGCAGGACGATGCGGCGCAGAATGACGGCGTCGGGCGCGACGAACGACTTGCCGACCTCGATCAGCGTCTTCGGCACCGCAGTGACGCCGAGCCAGGTGTTGATGACGATCGGGAACACCGACATCAGGAACACGACCGCCGCTTTCACCTTGAAGCCGAGGCCGAGCCAGAGCACGAGAAGCGGCACCAGCGCGACCAGCGGCATGGCGTAGCCGGCGGTGACGTAGATGCCGAACGCCGCCTCCGCGGTGCGGAAGCGGCCGATGACGAGGCCGAGCGGTACGCCGAGAATGATGGCGAGGCCATACCCAACCGCAAACGGTTGGAGCGACGTTCCCAGCGCCGACCATAGCTCACCGGTCTTCAACAGATCCCAGAATGCCACCGCAATCGCCGTCGGATATGAGCCGAACACCGGATTGATGTTGCGTCCGAAGATTTCCCAAAGAGCCAGCGCGCAGGCAATCGATGCGATGGTGATCGCCCAGCGCGGCCACGGGCGGCGCTCCGATGGTTCGGATTCTGCAGCCTTGTTCTGCTGATCCGCGATGTCGACCATGTTCAATGCACCGTCGGCTCGTCGTGCAGCAGGCGCCACAGCCTGTAGCGTGTGTCGGTGAACTCGGGCAGACCGCGCACGATGCTCAGGTCCGCTCGCGGACGCTTGAGCGGGACCTCGACGATCTCCTGCACGCGGCCGTGCGTCATTACCACGATGCGGTCGGCGATCAGCACTGCTTCGTCGAGATCGTGGGTGACGAACAGAATAGTCTTCCTGGTGCGCGCGTGGATTTCCAGCAACTCGGCCTGCAAGCCTTCGCGCGTCTGCGCATCGAGCGCGCCGAACGGCTCATCCATCAGCAGCACCTTGGGATCGATGGCGAGCGCGCGGGCAATGCCGACGCGCTGCTTCATGCCGCCCGAGAGCTGATGCGGCCGGCGGTTCTGCGAATCCCTGAGGCCGACGAGATCGAGATAGCGCGCCGCGGTGTCGGTGAGCACCTCGCCGCGCACCCCTTTCATCTCCAATCCGAACATCACGTTCTGCAGCGCCGACAGCCAGGGCAGCAGTTCGGCGTGCTGAAACACCATGCCGCGGTCATGGCCGCAGCCTTTCACCTCGTGGCCGTCGACGGTGACGCGGCCGCCGTTCGCCGGATCGAGGCCCATGGCGACGCGCAGCGCCGTGGTCTTGCCGCAGCCGGACGGGCCGATCAGCGCCACGATCTCGCCGTCACGCACCGTGAAGTTGACGCGGTCGAGCGCCTGGACGTGATGCGTCTCGCTCTCCACACGCAAGGTGAAGCGCTTGGAGACGTCGACGAAGCTGACTTCACCCATTTCAACGACCTTCAGTGGCTCGCGCCCACCAATTTAAGCGCCTTCTCGCGATACTCGGGCGCGCTGATCTGATCGAGCGGCAGCACTGCCTTCAGTTTGCCCGCCTGCACCATCTGCTGCTGCATCCAGTTGAGCTTGTCCGCCGGGATCGGCAGGGCGGGATCGACGGAGTGGTGCGCGACCGCATCGTCGAAGACGAAAGTGGCGCGCGGATCGTCTGCCTTGGCGTGGGTGATCTCTTTGGTCAACGCCACGGTCTCGGCCTTGTGCGACAGCGCGAAGCGCAGCGCCTGCATCTCGGCGGCGAGGAAATGCACGGCATCATCGCTGCGCTCTTTGAGCACTTTGCCGCTGGTGACGAGACACACGCGCAGGAAATTCGGCACCGCGTCGCGTCCGGCGACGAGCAGATGCAGCGTCTTCGGCATTTCCGGCTGGTATTCGTTCGACACCACCGCGGCCTCGACCACGTTGCCGACCAGCGCCTGATAGCGTTCGCGGTCGCCGCCGACGGCGGCGAGTTTCACCTCGTCAGGCTTGACGCCGTATTTCGCCAACGCCGCGCGCGCCAGCAAATCGGGCATGGTATTGGGCGAGGAAACGGCGATAGACTTGCCCTTGAGATCCTCGACCTTGTGCACGTCGTCGCGCGCATAGATGCCATGCGGCACCACCACCCAATGGCAGCCGATGATCTTGACGTCGGCGCCGCGCGCCACCGCCGCGAACACGCCCTGCGGCCCGCCTTCGAAACTGTCGACTTCGCCCGCGATCAGCGCCTTGAGGCCGATCTGATCGTCCTTGACCTGCATAATGTCGAGCTTGAGGCCCTGCTTCTCGGCAAAGCCCTTCTTCGCCGCCATCATGAAGATGCCGGCATCGGCCTTGGCGTTGAGAAGCGCGTGCTTCCACGGCTTGCCTTGCGCCTGCGCCGGTGCGGCGCCCAGGGCGGTCCCGGCGACGATTGCTGCGGTTGCGAGAATGCGCGCAATGGCATGAGCCATCGGTAGTCCTCCCTAAGTTCACGAGCTTGGCCGCTCATTGTCGTGCTTTTGGTCGTGCTTTTGTTCCACACCGACTTTAACACCAATTTGATTGGGAAGTCCGTTCCCAAGTCCAGTGTGCGGGACTAGGCTTGGCCCCGCAAGCGCCGGCCAAGACGTAAACGCGGATCGCTGCGACAAGGGGCGGCATGCCGTAAGCAGCCGCTCCTGAACATTGAAGTTCAGGGAGCTGAACGCCATGAGCCAATCCATCACCATCAACGTCAACGGCAAGGACCATACGGTCACCGCCGCCGATCCCGACATGCCGCTGCTCTACGCGCTGCGCGACGAGCTGGGCCTCAACAATCCGCATTTCGGCTGCGGGCTCGCACAATGCGGCGCCTGCACCGTGCAACTCGACGGCCAGGCGATCCGCTCCTGCGTCACGCCGCTGTCATCGGTGGGCAAGGGCAAGGTCGTGACGCTCGCCGGCCTCGGCACGCCGGAGCGCCCGCACCCATTGCAGACCGCCTACATCGAAGAGCAGGTGCCGCAATGCGGCTATTGCATCAACGGCTGGATCATGACCGCCGCCGAATTGCTGGCAAAGAAGAAGAAACCAAGCGAGGCCGAGATCAAGGAGGCCCTTACCGGATTGAAGTGCCGCTGCGGCACGCACGTCAGCATTCTCAAGGCGGTCAAGCGCGCCGCCGAGATGATGGGTTGAGGGAGGGCGTCATGACAAAATTCGAAAAGACCTCGTCGTTCTCCCGCCGCTCGGTCCTGCTTGGAGGCGGCGCGCTTGTGGT
>DASUGZ010000054.1:0-16840 GCA_036273755.1 Pseudolabrys sp. | reverse complement strand
TGCCCTGCCAGCGGTGCGAGGCAGCACCGCAGTTCTGGCAGACGAAGCTCAGGCTGCGTTTGGACACGGGAATCGCCCTGGAATGGCTCAAACTAGGCTAAAGCGCCCGTGAGAACATTACAAGAACATTTTTTAAGAAAGTCTTGATATGCGCGACTTATCCGCCGCGATACACGCGGTGGTAGCGCCGCCCGAGGCCGGTGAGGACCTCGTAGCCGATGGTGCCGGCGGCGCTGGCGACCTCGTCGACCGTCATCTCGCCGCCGATCAACGTGACGAGCTCGCCGCGCCGCGTGGCATTGCCGGGCAGGTCGGTGATGTCGATAGCCATCAGATCCATCGAGACGCGCCCGGCGATCGGGCTGCGTTGCCCGGCGACGAGAGCCGCGCCGCCGGGCCGCATATCGGAGGCGCTGGCGGCGCGCGGATAGCCGTCGGCATAGCCGATCGCGACCACCGCAACGCGCGATGCGCGCTTGGCGGTCCAGGCGGCGTTGTAGCCGATCGTCTCGCCGCGCGGCACGCTGCGCACCTGCACGACATGCGCCTGCAATTCGATCACCGGCTGCATCGGATTTTTCTGTCCCGGGGTCGGGTTGGCGCCATAGAGCGCGACGCCCGGGCGCACCATGTCGCAATGCGCCTTGTCGCCGAGAAAAATGCCGGATGAATTGGCGAGCGAGGAGGGGATGCCGCGGTAGAGCACGCGCACCTCGCGGAACGCCTCGATCTGCCGCGCATTGAGCGGATGCTCGGGCTCTTCGGAGCTGACCAGGTGGCTCATCAGCAGCGTGATTCCGTGGTTCTCGCTGCGGATGCGCGGCGCCAGGGCCGCCGCGTCGCTCGCCGAGATGCCGAGCCGGTTCATGCCGGTGTCGACGTGCAGCGCCGCGCCGCCGCGCCATTGGTGGGTGGCGCAGAAGGCGTCCCATTCGGCAAGCTCGACCATGCTGCCGATCACCGGCCGCGCGCGCAGATCGGCGTAGGCCGCGGTGGTCGAGGCGAGCAGGCCGTTGAGCACGTAGATCGCCGCTTCCGCGGCGACCGCGCGCACGCGCCGCGCCTCGGCGAGATCGGCGACGAAGAAGGTCTTGCAGCCGGCTTTGGCGAGCGCGGCCGCGACCTGCTCGATGCCGCAGCCATAGCCGTCCGCCTTGACGACCGCGGCGCATTCGACCGGCATGGCGCGGCGGCCGAGCGTGCGCCAGTTGGCGACGATGGCACCGAGATCGATCGTCAGGATGCCGCCGGCCTGCGCCGCCGGCGGCCCTTCGGCATGCTCTGCCGCCACGGGCTGCGGCGGGACCAGATCGGGCGCGGAGACGGAAGGGGCGTCGGTCATGGCCCAAGGGTTTAGCGGGCCGCGTGCGAGGCGTCCATGCGCGAAAAAGCGGCTAGCCGATGCGCTCGGGCAGGTGGTCGCTCTTGGCCAGCGTGGAGAATTTGGTGATCGCGCCTTCGAACTGCAGTTCGACCGTGCCGGTCGGACCGTGGCGCTGCTTGCCGATGATCACCTCGGCCCGCCCATGCACCTTTTCGCCTTCCGCCAGCCATTCGGCGAATTTCTCGCGATTGGTTTCGAGCGGCTTGCGCATCTGGTGATAGTACTCGTCGCGGAAGACAAAGAGCACCACGTCGGCGTCCTGCTCGATCGAGCCGGATTCGCGCAAGTCCGAGAGCTGCGGCCGCTTGTCGTCGCGGCTCTCGACCTGACGCGAGAGCTGCGACAGCGCCAGGATCGGCACATTGAGCTCTTTCGCCAGCGCCTTGAGCTTGGTGGTGATCTCGGTGATTTCCTGGACGCGGTTGTCCTGCGAGCGCCGGGTCGAGCCCTGCAGCAACTGCAAATAGTCGACGATCAGGAGATCGAGACCGCGCTGGCGCTTCAAGCGCCGCGCGCGGGCGGCAAGCTGCGCCACCGACAGGCCGCCGGTCTGGTCGACGAAGAACGGCAGGTTCTGCAACTCGATCGAATGATCCTTGATGCGTTCGAACTCGGCCTCGCTGATGCCGCCGCGCCGGATCTGGTTCGACGGAATGCCGGTCTGCTCGGCGATGATGCGGGTGGCGAGCTGCTCGGCCGACATTTCCAGCGAGAAGAAGCCGACGATGCCGCCGTTGGCGGTCACCGTATGGCCGTCGGCGCGCACCTCGCCATGCCAGGCGCGCGCGACGTTGTAGCCGATATTGGTGGCGAGCGCGCTTTTGCCCATGCCGGGACGGCCGGCGAGGATGATCAGGTCGGACGGCTGCAGGCCGCCCATCATGCGATCCAAATCGTCGAGCCCCGTGGCGATGCCGGACAATTTGCCGTCGCGCTGGAACGCGTGCGCCGCCATGTCGATCGCGGTGGTCAGCGACTGGGCAAAGCGCTGGAAGCCGCCGTCGTAGCGCCCGGTCTCGGCCAATTCGTAGAGCCTGCGCTCGGCGTCCTCGATCTGGTTGCGCGGCGAGAAGTCGACCGGGGCGTCGTAGGCGACGTTGACCATGTCCTCGCCGACGATGATCAGGGCGCGGCGGATCGACAGGTCGTAGATGGTGTGGCCGTAATCCTCGGCGTTGATGATGGTGGTGGCTTCGGCAGCGAGCCGGGCGAGGTATTGGCTGACCGTCATGCCGCCGATGTCGGTATCGGCGCCGATGAAAGTCTTCAGCGTCACCGGCGTGGCGACCTTGCCGGCGCGGATCAGGTCGCGGGCAAGTTGATAGATTTTCTGGTGAATCGGCTCGAAAAAATGTTCCGGGTTGAGGAAATCGGAGACCCGGTAGAAGGCCTCGTTGTTGACCAGGATGGCGCCCAACAGCGCCTGTTCCGCCTCGATATTGTGAGGAGCGGAACGGAAATTCTGGGCAGGTTCCTCAACCTGCTTGCGCAGTGCCGAATCGAGTGGGGCCATGGATGTCGATGCTTACCCGGAAAACGTTGCATAGCACGCGCATTTGTGGCCGCAGTGTGGAGCTCACGCTTGCACACGCAATCCACAACGAAACACGTGGGATGATTCAGCGGTGGGAAAGGCGGATTTTTCTTGACGCTCGTCGCGTTCGCGCGGCGGTTTTCCGCTACTCGCCGGCGAGCCGCAGCGGCGGGTGATGCGCGCCTTCGGCGTCGCGCAGCCGGCGCTCCTCGCGGCCGATATAGTCGCGGGTCATCGGCGTCACGCCCTGCTTTTTGGCGATCTGGATCTGGAAGTTCATCATATTCTGCTCGCGGAACGACATTTCCGACGCCGCCAGATAGAACTCCCACATGCGCACGAAGTGCTTGTCGTAGATGCGTTCGGCCTCCTCGCGGTGGGCGAGGAAGCGGTCGCGCCAGGCCTTGAGCGTCTCGGCGTAGTGCAGGCGCAGGATCTCGATGTCGGTGACCAGCAGGCCCGCCTTCTCGATATGCGGGACCACCTCGGACAAAGCGGGGATGTAGCCGCCGGGGAAGATGTATTTGGCGATCCACGGATTGGTGATGCCGGGCCCTTCCGAGCGGCAGATCGAGTGCAGCAGCATGACACCGTCTTCGGCGAGCAGTTCCGCGCACTTGCGGAAGAACGTCTCGTAGTGGTTGACGCCGACGTGCTCGAACATGCCGACCGAGACGATGCGGTCGAACGGGCCGGCGACGTCGCGGTAGTCCTGCAATTCGAAGCGGGTCCGGTCGGCGAGACCTTTTTCCGCCGCGCGCTCGTTGGCGATGGCGTGTTGTTCCTGCGACAGTGTGACGCCGGTCACGTCGGCGCCGGCGACCTCGGCGAGATAGATTCCGAGCCCGCCCCAGCCGCAGCCGATGTCGAGAACGCGCACGTCGCGATCCTCGCGCAGCAGGAGCTTGGCGGCGAGGTGGCGTTTCTTGGCGAGTTGCGCGTCATCGAGCGTGGCGTCCGGTGCCTCGAAATAGGCGCAGCTGTATTGCCGGTCGGCGTCGAGGAACAGCGAGTAGAGCCGGCCGTCGAGATCGTAATGGTGCGCGACATTTTGGCGAGCGCGTCGACGCGGGTTGAACTGCTGCAGGCGGCGGTAAAGGTAGCGCAACAGCCATTGCGGCCGCGCCCAATACGGCACTTCGGTATTCTGGCCAAGCGCGACTGCGAGCACGTCTGCGATCGAGCCTTGTTCGACCACGAAGGTGCCGTTCATGTAGGATTCGCCGAATTTGAGCTCGGGATCGAGCAAAATCGCCCATTCGGCAGCGCGCGAGGTGAAGCGAACCGAGACCGGCTTGCCGGTTCCGTCGCCGAATACCAAGACCGTTCCTCGGGAGGTGGTAACCTTGAACGTGCCTCGCCGGATAAACGTCTTGAGGACAAATTGAAGCAACCGGTCCATCGGCCGCCTCCGCACGCTAAAATTTCCGATGCGATCTCTCGGCCACCCCCGCCCAATACCGCGCCGGTCCAACAAAGCGTTAACGGAGGTATTCAACCAAAGTTCCCAAGGCCCGGCAATGCCACAAATTGCGGGCAAGCCGGTGCTAAAAGCCCTGTCGCAACGCTGCAATATTGGGGTATCAACACGGGATGGTCAGACGGCCGCATGGGCCGTGCATTCACACACTAAACTATTGAAAGGTCTATGATAATGACGGCGGTTGGTCGCGGTTTGGGGCCGGCGATGGCGGTTGTGGCGCTCATGCTGGCGGCGCCGGCGGCAGCCCAGGAAAATCTCGATTCCGGCAAGACCGGCGCGCAGCTTTACGCCGCCGATTGCGCCCTTTGCCACAAGAACCCGCAGACGCTGAACAAGTCCGGCGGACTGTTCGGCCTGTCCGGCTTCCTGCGCGAGCACTACACGGCCAGCAAGGAATCGGCGGCCTCCATCGCGGCTTACCTGCAAACCGTCGGCAACGCCCCGGCGCCGGCCAAGCGCACGACCAAACGCACGCCCAAGGGCGACGACAAGGCCAAGCTCGACGAGGACAAGAAGGGCAAGGACAAGTCCGGCGAAGCCAAAGGCGAGGATAAAGCCAAGGTCGACGCCGAGAAGAAGACCAAAGCGAAATCCGACGAAGACAAAGCCAAAGTCGACGCTGAAAAGAAACCGAAGGCCAAATCCGGCGAGGACAAAGCGGAAAAGTCCGAAAAAACGGGTCAGGAAGATATCATACGCCCGGAACCCAAGAGCGACGACAAGTCCGAGAAGAAAACCGAGAAGAAATCGTCCGGCGTCAAATCCGACTCCAAGTCCGGCGAGCCAAAGACGAAAGAGTCCAAGGACAAAGACGAGAAGGCTTCACCGCCCAAAGAGGCCAAAGCCAAAAAGAAGCCGGGCTCGGCCGCAACGGCCAAGCCCGACAAACCGGATAAATCCGACTAGCTGACGCCGAAGCGACGCAGACGAAGACTATTACTTTTCGGAAGTTTCGGCCTTCTCGGCAGCCTTCTTCTTTCCTTTGGCCGGCGCGGGCTTGTCTTCGTCCGCGGCAGTCTCGGCCTCGACTGCCGGCTCCTCGCCCTCGCGCAGGGCCTTGGCCGCTTCCGGCTCGAAGAAGGCTTCTGCCGCCTCGAGCGCGGCTGCGGCGTCTTCCTCGGCCTGGTCGCGCTGCACGGTGACATCTTCGCCGCGGGCGACCCTCTCGGCTTCGCCGGCGCTGCGGGCGACAATCACGGTGATGTTGGTCTCAACCTCCGGATGGAGCGCGAGCGGCACCGTGTACTTGCCGATGGTCTTGATCGGGGCGTTGAGCGTGACCTGCGAGCGGTTCACCTCGCCACCGTCGGCGTTGAGCAGGCCGGCAATGTCGCGCGGCGACACCGAACCGAACAGCTGGCCCGCCTCGCTCGCCTGGCGGATGACCACGACAGTTTTGCCGTTGAGCGCGGCGGCGACTTTTTCGGCGCCCCCCTTGCGTTCGAGGTTCTTGGCCTGCAGCTCCGCCTTCATCTCCTCGAAGCGGGCCTTGTTGTCGGCGGTCGCGCGCAAGGCCTTGCCGCGCGGCAACAGAAAATTGCGGGCGAAGCCGTCTTTGACGCGCACGACGTCGCCCATGTGGCCGAGCTTGCCGACGCGCTCGAGCAGGATCACTTCCATTGTCGTTACTCCTTAGTTTGAACGTGGTTGAATCGGTTGTGAATCGTTTCGTTGGTTTTGTCAGGTGATGGCGGGGGGTCCGCGCATCGCGGCAATGCGCGCGCGCAAACCGAAGGCTGCCTCGATCAAGCCGAGCAGACACAACGCCAGCACCGGCCAGCCCAGCACGAGCACGGCCATGTAGACGCCGGCGAGCAGGAAGATGCGGTTCGTCATGCCGCGGGTGATGGCGTGCAACACCGCGAAACCAAGAATGCCGTAAGCGACCAGCAGGCTTGACGACAAGACGCCGGCGGCGATGCCAATGAGGCTGCCGACGAAGCTCAACGCCATGACGGCGGCGAATACGGCAACCAGCGGCCGCGGGAAGATCATGGCCGCGATCGCCGGCCATGGCCGTTTGAGGCGGCCGGAGACCTTCACCACGATAGCGGCGAGCCACAGATTGAACGCGTTCGTCCAAGTTGCGAGCACGGCCAACAACGGCGGGACGGAGGCAACAAAAAAGTCGAGCAGTCGCTCGACGTTCGATACGCCCGGCACGACCAGCGGGGCATTGTCCGGCGTACCGGTCTCGGCGCGCAGCACGGCCGCGAATAACTTTCGCGAGTTGGCGCGGAAGGTTTCGGCATCGAGTCCGAAATGCGGGATTGCGACGAAGACGACAAATGCGCCGAGTAGGGCGGCCCACACCACCAGCCGGCCCGGCGGATACCATTCAAGCGTGGCCGCGCCGTCGCCGACCGGGCGCGCCAACATCGCGAGGTAGGAAAGCCACCAGCCCGGCAGGCCTGCGAACGCCATGAAGGAAACGGTGGACAGCGGTTCGAAGGCAGCGCCGAGCGCGAGCGCGCCCGCAAGCGCCGCGGTCAAGGCTGCCCAATGGCTCCAGCCGAGCCCGGCGATCATGATCGGTAGCGGCGAGAGAAAGACCAGCGGGATCGACAGCAACGAGCCCGACACCACCGAAGCGAACAGCAAAGCCGCCGCGGCGCCGGCACCCAGACCGATCAATACGATTTGCATCATCACGAGCTGTCCCGCTCCGTTTCGAGCGGTTAGAGACGGAACCATTTCCGTCCCAACCATCGGTCCCCGGGCGACCCCGGCGACCTCGCGTTTCGTCTACTGAATCACATAAGGCAGCAGCCCGAGGAAGCGCGAGCGTTTGATCGCCTGCGCCAATTCGCGCTGCTTCTTGGCCGACACCGCGGTGATGCGGCTTGGCACGATCTTGCCGCGCTCCGACACGTAGCGCTGCAACAGCTTGACGTCCTTGTAGTCGATCTTGGGCGCGTTGGCGCCGGAGAACGGACACGTCTTGCGCCGGCGGAAGAACGGACGGCGGGCACCGCCGCCACCACCGCCACCTTGGGATGATCCGAATGCCATGGTCTATTCCTCCACCGCTGCGGCGTCGGTCTCGTCATCGCGGCGTGGCCGGCGTGGACGATCGCCACGATCGCCACGGTCCCCGCGCTCGCGATCGTCGCGATCCGACTTGCGCATCATCGCCGAGGGGCCTTCCTCGTGTTCCTCGACGCGGATGGTGAGGTAGCGCAGCACGTCTTCGCTTAAGCGCTCCTGGCGCTCGATTTCGGCGAGTGCGGCCGGTGGCGCATCGACGTTGAGCAGCGTCATGTGCGCTTTGCGGTTCTTGCGGATGCGGTAGGTGAGGGACTTCGTGCCCCAGTATTCGGTCTTGGTGATCTTGCCGCCGGCTTCGGTGATGACGCCGGACAGTTTTGCGGTCAATTCCTCGACCTGCTGCGCCGAGAGATCCTGGCGGGCGAGGTAGACGTGTTCGTACAGCGGCATGAGAAGCCTTTCCTTGTTACCCATGTCCTCGACCCTGGCGCCTAGCCCCTCGAGCCCTTCGGGAAAGGCTCGAATGCTCTGAAGGCGGAAACACGGGACGCCGGGCCGACTGGCCCTACCGCTCACGCGGCCGTCCGTTCAGTTCCCAACCAGGATCGACGGAGCGGGCGGGTTATAGGCGGATTGAGCTGGAAAAGGCAAGGAAAAGCGGCCCGGCCGGACCGGCCCGTTCAGGCTGTTTTTGGGCCCTTGACGCGGCGGCCCGCCTGCAGCCGGGAGGTGAGTTCAACGGCCAGCGCAACGCCCTCCCGTATCTGTCCGGCCGCTTCCGGGGTCGGAGTTCCGCTCCGGCGCATGCGCTTCAGCGCGTCCAGCAGCCGCTGCAGACTGGCCGCCAACAAACGCTGGCGGAACGCGGCATCGCCACGGGCGCGCGCGAAGTCCTGCTCGGTAATAAGTTCACCCATGAAACGACCTGTCGGGCAGCCGAACGCAAAGCGTAACAGGCCAAGCTTTGCGCCGGGTTACCGGCCGGGCCAACTTGACAGGGCCGGCCTTGCGGTGTCTTTCGGCCCAATTCCGGCGAAAAAACAGGTTGTGAGGGGCATGTCGGTCGCATTTGTGTTTCCAGGCCAAGGCAGCCAGGCGGTCGGCATGGGCAAGGCGCTGGCGGAAAAATTCATGACCGCGCGTCAGGTGTTCGACGAGGTCGATGCCGCGCTCGGCGCCAACCTGTCGGCCATCATGTTCGAAGGACCCGCCGAAACGCTCACACTCACCGAAAACGCTCAGCCTGCGCTAATGGCGGTCTCGCTCGCGGTCGTGCGCGTGCTTCAGGTGGAAGCCGGGCTTGATCTCAAGCGCGACGCGCAATTCGTCGCCGGACATTCGCTCGGCGAATACTCTGCGCTCGCCGCGGCCGGCGCGTTTTCGATCGCCGACACGGCGCGGCTGCTGCGCACGCGCGGCCAGGCGATGCAGAAAGCGGTGCCGGTCGGTGTCGGCGCCATGGCGGCGCTGCTCGGCCTCGACTACGGCGCGGCGGTCGCGGTCGCGGCCGAAGCGGCGCAAGGCCAGATCTGCCAGGCCGCAAACGACAACGGCGCGGGGCAGGTGGTGGTTTCGGGCGACAAGGCGGCGGTCGAGCGCGCGGTCGACATCGCCAAGGCCAAAGGCGCAAAACGCGCGATGCTCCTGCAAGTCTCCGCCCCCTTCCATTGCGCGCTGATGCAGCCCGCCGCCGATGTAATGGCGCAGGCGCTGGCGCAGGTCAGCGTCAAACCGCCGGCAGTGCCGGTGGTGGCGAACGTCCTGGCGAAACCGATCAGCGATCCAGCCGAGATCGTGAAGGCGCTGGTCGCGCAGGTGACCGGCACGGTGCGTTGGCGCGAGTGCATCGCGGCCATGGCGGCGGACGGCGCAACAACGTTCTACGAAGCAGGCTCGGGCAAGGTTCTGAGTGGTCTCATCAAGCGCATCGCCGAGGGTGCGAGCGCAACTGCGATCGGCACGCCGGACGACATCGCTGCCTTCAAGGCGGCGCGCGGCTAGCGCAAACGAGTGAGGAGTTACTGATGTTCGATCTTGCGGCCAAGACCGCGCTGGTGACCGGCGCGAGCGGCGCCATCGGCGGCGGCATCGCCCGCGCGCTGCACGGCCAGGGCGCGACCGTCGCGATTTCCGGCACCCGCCGCGACGCGCTCGATGCGCTCGCCGGCGAATTGAAAGACCGCGTCCACGTCCTGCCCTGCGACCTTGCCGACAAGGATGCGGTCGAGGCGTTGGTGCCGGCCGCGGAAGCGGCCATGGGCAAGCTCGATATCCTGGTCGCCAATGCGGGCGTCAACGCCGACAATCTGTTCGTGCAATTGACGGATGAGGCTTGGGACAAAGTGATCGCGGTGAATCTGACGGCGACCTTCCGCCTGGCGCGTGCCGCGGTAAAGACCATGATGCGCAAGCGCTGGGGCCGTGTGATCGGCATCTCCTCGATCGTCGGCCATACCGGCAATCCGGGGCAGGGCAACTACACCGCGTCGAAAGCGGGCATGGTCGGCATGATGAAGTCGATCGCCGCCGAATATGCCAAGCGCAACGTCACCGCCAATTGCATCGCGCCCGGCATCATCGCCAGCGCCATGATCGACCGGCTTAACGACAAGCAGCGCGAGACGATCATGGCGCGGGTTCCGGCCGGCCGGTTAGGCACGCCGGCCGATGTGGCGGCGGCCGCGGTTTATCTCGCATCGGAGGAGGCCGCCTACGTCACCGGACAGACCATCCATGTCAACGGCGGCATGGCGATGATTTAGTGTATGGCCCCGAAAATGGCCGGCGCACCTGCGAAGATTTGCGTGCAAGTAAGACATGGAAATGGTTGGCTTTTCCTGACACACGGGGCTACGGTGAGGCGCGCTAGTCAACGCATATGAAGTGTGGTAACCGAAATTCGGCCCGGCTGGGGCGGCCGATTGCAGGCGTCGAAGTAAGGCTCTGCGATCGAAGCGCGTCACACCACCGTCAACCACGACGAGGCCAATTCGCGATGGCTGCGATCGAGTCCCGGCCGCAGCCAAATTGACAAGCACGAGGTTGGAACGATGAGTGATATTGGCGAGCGGGTAAAGAAGATCGTCGTGGAGCACCTGGGCGTCGAACCCGACAAGGTGACCGAGCAAGCGAGTTTCATCGACGATCTTGGCGCCGATAGTCTGGACACCGTCGAACTCGTGATGGCGTTCGAGGAGGAATTCGGCTGCGAAATTCCGGACGATGCCGCCGAAACCATCTTGACCGTGGGCGACGCCGTCAAGTTCCTCGAGAAGAACGCGAAAAGCTGAGCCAAGGCCGCTCCGGCTGCTCGATAGCTCCATTAGTCACAGAAGTGTGGGCTATGGCCGGTAAAGCGGCGCATGGGAGCGCGTGAGTTGATTCGGGGCCGGGCATGAGACGTGTCGTCATCACCGGAATGGGGATGGTTACGCCGCTCGGGTGCGGCGTTGAGGCGACTTGGCAGCGCCTGATCAAGGGCGACAGCGGCGCCAAGATCATCGATACGTTCGACGTTTCCGACATCTCCTGCAAGATCGCCGGCGTCATTCCGCGCGGCGACGGCTCGAACAGCACCTTCAACGCCGATCAATGGATGGAGCCGAAGGAACAGCGCAAGGTCGATGATTTCATCATATACGGGATGTGCGCGGCCAAGCAGGCGTTGGACGATGCCGGCTGGAATCCGCAAAGCTACGAAGAGCAGACCTCGACCGGTGTACTGATCGGGTCCGGCATCGGCGGTATCGAGGGCATCGCCGACGTCGCGGTGACGCTGCACGAAAAAGGTCCGCGCCGGGTGACGCCGTTCTTCATTCCTGGGCGCATCATCAACCTCGTTTCCGGCTACGTGTCGATCGCAAATGGCCTGAAAGGTCCCAACCACGCGGTGGTCACCGCCTGCTCGACCGGCGCGCACGCAATCGGCGACGCCGCGCGTCTGGTCGCGCTTGGCGACGCCGAGGTGATGGTGGCCGGCGGCGCCGAATCCCCGGTCAACCGCATTTCTCTCGCCGGTTTTGCCGCGCTGCGCGCGTTATCGACAGGCTTCAACGATCAGCCGACGCGCGCCTCGCGTCCCTACGACAAAGACCGCGACGGTTTCGTCATGGGCGAGGGCGCGGGCGCCGTGGTGATCGAGTCGATCGAGCATGCGCAAGCGCGCGGCGCCAAGATCTACGCGGAGTTGATCGGTTACGGCATGTCGGGCGACGCCTACCACATCACCGCGCCTGCGCCGGACGGCGACGGCGCCTTCCGCTGCATGAGCATGGCGCTCAAGCGCGCCGGGATTTCCGCCGGCGATGTCGACTACATCAACGCTCACGGCACCTCGACCCCGCTCGGCGACGAGATCGAGCTCGGCGCAGTGCAGCGGCTGATCGGCAATGCTGCGGGAAATGTGTCGATGTCGTCGACCAAGTCCTGCATCGGTCATCTGCTCGGTGCCGCCGGCGCGGTGGAGGCGATCTTCTCCATCCTGGCGATCCGCGACGGTATCGCGCCGCCGACCATCAACCTCGACAATCCTTCGGTCGAGACGCCGATCGACCTGGTGCCGCATCAAGCGCGCAAACGCGAGATCAACATCGCTTTGTCGAACTCCTTTGGCTTTGGCGGCACCAATGCCTCGCTGATCTTCACCCGGCATGCCGGTTGAAGCCTGTACCGGCTCCCTAGCTTTCGCCACAATTCTTCCTAACGTACGAAAGCTGCTACTGTTTTCCAATTCAACCGTGGCGAATCGCCAAACCGGAGTGTGCCGAAGGTGAGTTTGCAGGTCGCGATAGCGGGAGCGGGGGCGTGAGCTCAGATCAACCCCAGAACGGCGAGGGCAGCCGGCCCCGGAGTCAACTCGACCCGGTGCCGGTGTCGCCACCGCCGGCGGCCGCCAAGCCGCCGCGCAGCGCGCGCGCCGCGCTCGAACCGGAGCGCGTGCCGCTGCCAAATCGCCGCTCGGCGCGGGTGCGTCACCCGATCGTGGTCGCCGGCAATGCGATCTTCACCGCGCTGGTGCTGATTTCGGTGGTGGTTGGCGCAGCGCTCTATATCGGACGTCAGCGTTTCGAGGCGCCCGGTCCGCTCACCGCCGACAAGGTTGTCAACATCCCGCGCGGGGCCGGTATCCGCGATATCGCCGACCTGCTGCAACGCGAGGGCGTCATCGATCAGCCCTATGTGTTTATCGGCGGCGTGCTGGTGCTCAAGGCCCGCGGCGACCTCAAGAGCGGCGAATACCAATTTACCAAAGGCGCGAGCTTGGCCGACGTGGTCACCACCATCATCGAGAACAAGGTGGTGCAGCATGCGTTGACCATCCCAGAGGGGCTCACCTCCGAGCAGATCGTCACTAAACTGCTGGAGACCGATACGCTCTCCGGACAGATTAAGGAAATCCCTCGTGAGGGCACGCTGCTGCCGGAGACCTACAAATTCACCCGCGGCATGTCGCGCGAGCAAATCATCCAGCGCATGCAGCAGGCGCACCGGCATCTGTTGCAGGAGGTCTGGGAGCACCGCACGCCGGACCTGCCGGTGAAGACACCGGAGCAACTGGTCATCCTGGCCTCGATTGTGGAGAAGGAAACCGGCAAGGCGGACGAGCGCTCGCGCGTCGCCTCGGTGTTCGTCAACCGGCTCAAGAGCAAGATGAGGCTGCAGTCCGATCCGACCATCATCTACGGTCTGACCGGCGGCAAGGGATCTCTCGGCCGCCCGATCCTGAAAAGCGAGATCGAGCAGCCGACGCCTTACAATACCTACGTCATCGACGGCCTGCCGCCCGGCCCGATCGCCAATCCGGGCCGGGCTTCATTGGAAGCCGCCGCCAATCCGGCCCGCACCAAGGACCTCTATTTCGTCGCCGATGGCACCGGCGGCCACGTGTTCTCGGAAACCTACGACCAGCATCAGAAGAATGTGGCGCGGCTGCGTGCGCTGGAGAAGACGGTACCCGATCCAGAGCCGCCCAAGCCGTAGTCTCGTCAGTGCTTCTTCCCGCCAAAGGGGAGAGAGTGTGTGCCGGCCTTGTGACCCCCAAGCCTCACCGCTAAGGTCGCCGCGACTTTCACATCGTCAACAGCAAGAGATCGCACCGATGGCTTTGTCGAGCATGACAGGTTTCGCTCGCGGCCAGGGTGTCGCCGGCTCCTATGCCTGGAGTTGGGAGATCAAATCGGTCAACGCCAAGGGCCTCGATCTGCGGCTGCGGCTGCCGCCGGGCTGGGACGCGATCGAAGTGCCGGCGCGCACGCGCGGCGCGGACAAGCTTTCACGCGGTACCGTTTATGCCAATCTCACCGTCGTGCGCAAAGGCGTGGCGCCGACCGTCAAGCTCAACGAGCCGGTGCTCAATGCTGTGTTGGCGACGCTGCGTAGTCTCGAGGGCAAGGTGGAAGCCGCGCCGCCGCGGCTCGACGGCATTCTCTCACTCAAGGGCGTCATCGAGATCACCGAAGAGGACGAGAGCGAAGAGGATCGCCGCGCCGCCGAGGCCGCAATCTTCAAAGGCTTCGATCAGACGCTCGCCGACTTGATCGCCATGCGCCAGCGCGAGGGCACGACGCTCGGCCGCCTGTTGACCACGCGGCTCGAGGAGATCGCCGCGCTCGCGGCGCGCGCGGAAACCGCGCCGGGCCGCAAGCCCGAGGCGATCAAGGCGCGGCTTGCCGAGCAGGTGGCGACGCTGTTGTCCGCCTCGCAGCGCTTCGACAGCGACCGCCTGCATCAGGAGGCGATCATGCTCGCCACCAAGGCCGACATCCGCGAGGAGCTCGACCGCCTCGCCTCGCATCTCGCCCAGGCGCAGAAACTGATCGCCGACGGCGGGCCGATCGGCCGGCGGCTCGATTTTCTGGCGCAGGAACTCAACCGCGAATCGAATACGCTCACTGCCAAAGCCAACGATGCGGACCTCACCAATATCGGGCTGGAATTGAAGAGCACGGTCGAACAGTTTCGCGAACAGGTCCAGAATCTGGAATGATCATGAATCGCCGCGGCATCATGTTCGTCGTCTCTTCGCCTTCGGGCGCCGGCAAAACTACGCTGACGCGCAATCTCGTCAACGCCGACCGGAATTTACAGCTGTCGATCTCGGTGACGACCCGCAAGCGGCGGCCGAGCGAAGTCGACGGCGTGCACTACCATTTCATTTCCAAGCCGAAATTCGCTGGCATGAGAAAATCGGGCGAGTTACTCGAATCCGCCAACGTGCACGGCAATTTCTACGGCACCCCGCGCCGGCCGGTAGAAAAGGCGCTCGACGCCGGCCACGACGTGCTGTTCGACATCGATTGGCAGGGCGCCAAGCAGCTCTACGAGAAAATGCGCGCGGACGTCGTCAGCGTGTTCGTGCTGCCGCCTTCGGCGCGCGAGCTCAAGGCGCGGCTCGAACGCCGCGCCGAAGACAGCGGTGAGGTCATCCGGCGCCGCCTGAAAAACGCTGCCAAGGAAATTCCGCATTGGGCGGAGTACGACTATGTCTTGGTCAATCGCGATCTCGACCGCTCGTTTCGCGATCTGCGGTCGATCTTGGCCGCCGAGCGCGCCAAGCGGCGGGGACGCGCGAGGTTTGCCAAGGCAACGCAGCGCTTGCTTGCCGAGTTGAAGCAGCTCGCGCCGTAATTGTTTACGCCGTCAGCACCACGCGGCCGACGATTTTTCCAGCACGCAAATCATCGAGCGTCGCCGAGGCCCTGCCGAGCGGCCGTTCGGCAATCGGCGGGGCTACGATATTCTTTGCCCGCACCAGGTCGATCAGTTCGTGCGCCTCGGCGAGCGTGCCGGTCTGCGTACCCTCGATGGTCATCGCCTTGAGCGGAAACATCGCAACCGCAGTCGAATAGCCGCCGCCGATCAGCCCGGTGACCACTACCTTGCCGCCTTTGGCGAGCACACCGGTGGCGAAATTGAGCGACTTGTCGGAGCCGGCAAAATCGACGGCGGCGTAGATGCCACCGCTCGCCTTGAGCAACGCCTTGCGCGCGTTGGGATCGGCCGGGTCGAAGGCGGCTTGCGCGCCGGCGGCGAGCGCGGCCTCGCGTTTTTTCGGATCGATATCGGCCACGAACGGCGCAGTGCCGTACATGGCGCGCGCCAGGGCCAGCCCCATCAGGCCGACACCGCCGAGGCCGACCAGCAACAAAGGCGCGCGTGTGGCGCGGTCGGCAAGGCGCTTGAGCGCTGAATAGGCGGTGAGCCCCGAGCACATCAGCGCGGCGGCGTAGGAGGGCAATAGCGGCGCGGTGTCGATCAGATAGCGCGGGTGCGGCACTAGCACATGCGTGGCGTAACCGCCGTCGACCGTGATGCCGAGATGGCGCGGCGCCGCGCAGATATTTTCGTCGCCCACTTTGCAGGCCGGGCATTGGCCGCAACCGATCCAGGGATAGACCGCGGCCTTGCTGCCGGCCGCGATGGCGGCATCCGGCCCCGCGGCCTCGACTTCGCCGGCGATTTCGTGGCCAAGCGTAAACGGCAGCATGCGCCCGGCGCGTACGTCGAGCTGCTTACCGTCGCCGAGCAGAAAATAGCCGTCCTGCATGTGCAAATCGGAATGGCAGACGCCGCAGCGCGAAATGCGCACCAATACTTCCGTGCCTTTCGGCACGGGCGCGTCGGCGACGGTCTCGCACAAAGGCGCGCCGTAGGCGGTCAGCGATTGGCGGAGCATTTGCATGGGCCGCGACTTTTACATGCAGGCTTTGGCCTGCCCAGCGAAAATATTGGCGAGCTTGACGAACCCCTCGACCGGAATTTCTTCGGCCCGCGCGGCCGGGTCGATGCCGGCTTCACCCAGCAGCGCGAGGGGGTCGACGCCGAGCGACTTGAGACTCTGCCGCAGCATTTTGCGGCGCTGACCGAAGGCGGCGGCGGTGACCTTCTGCAACGCGTCGGCGTCGCAGGCAAGCGGCCGTTCGCGCGGGCTCAACCGGACGACGGACGATGTCACCTTGGGCGGCGGCACGAAAGCCGATGGCGCCACGTCGAACAGAATCTTGGTTTCGCAGCGCCAGTTCGCCAGCACCGCCAGACGACCGTAGGATTTGCCGCCGGGTGCCGCGACGATGCGCTCGGCCACCTCGCGCTGAAACATCAGCACCAGCATGTCGAACCAAGGCGGCCATGGCCCGGTGAGCCAACCGATCAGCAGCGCGGTCGCGATGTTGTAGGGCAGGTTGGCAACGACGCGTGCTTGCTCATGGCCGAGCGCGCCCCGCGCATCGAATTCCAAGGCATCGCCGGGGACGATGGTGATCTGGCCGGGATAGCGTGCGGCGATTTCCTCCAACGCAGCGATGGCGCGGTCGTCGCGCTCGATGGCGATGACGCGGCGCGCGCCTTCCGCCAGGAGCGCCCGTGTCAGCCCGCCCGGTCCGGAGCCGACCTCGATCACCGTGATACCGTTGAGCGGACCGCCGGCCCGCGCGATGCGCGCGGGGAGATTGAG
>DASUGZ010000053.1:0-7123 GCA_036273755.1 Pseudolabrys sp. | reverse complement strand
GACACACGGGCTATGATGGTTAATATGAGCTTAATAACGCTCTTCGCCGTCTATGTGCACTGGCCGTTCTGCCTGTCGAAGTGCCCCTATTGCGACTTCAACAGCCACGTGCGCCACGGTGGCGTCGACGAGATGCGCTTCGTGCGCGCGATCGAGAGCGAACTCGCCGCGGCCGCCATGCGTGTGCCCGGCCGCACGGTGTCGACGATCTTCTTCGGCGGCGGCACGCCGTCGCTGATGCAGCCGTCGTCGGTTGCGGCCATCCTCGACGCCATCGGCAAGCATTGGAGCGTCGCGGGGGATGTTGAAATCACCCTCGAAGCCAACCCAACCAGCGTCGAAGCGACGCGCTTTCGCGGTTATCGCTCGGCCGGCGTCAATCGCGTCTCTCTTGGTGTCCAAGCTCTAGACGATGCATCGCTGAAGGAACTCGGCCGCCTGCACACCGCACAAGAGGCGCTCGACGCGGTCGCCGTCGCGCGGGCGAATTTCGAGCGCTACTCGTTCGATCTCATCTATGCGCGGCCGCGCCAGACGCCCGCGGCGTGGGCTGTCGAACTCAAGCGAGCCATCGCCGAGGCCGCCGAGCATCTATCGCTCTATCAACTCACCATCGAGCAGGGCACGCCGTTTTACGGCCTGCACCAGGCCGGCAAGCTCGTCACCCCCGACGACGATACCGCGCGCGATCTCTACGATCTGACGCAGGCGACGTGTGCCGCCGCCGGCCTGCCGGCCTACGAAGTTTCCAATCATGCGCGGGTGGGCGCCGAATGCCGGCACAATCTGGTCTACTGGCGCGGCCATGAATATGCCGGTGTCGGCCCCGGCGCGCATGGGCGGCTCAACATCGATGGCCGCCGCTACGCCACGGAGACCGAGAAGCGCCCGGAAAGCTGGCTGATGCGGGTCGAGGCTTCGGGCCACGGCTTGATCGTCGACGACAAGCTCACCTCGGGCGAGACCGCCGACGAATTCCTGCTGATGGGACTGCGGCTCGCCGAAGGCATCGAGCCCGAGCGTTTCAAGACGATTGCCGGCCGCCCGCTCGATGAAAAGCGCATCTCCATTCTGCGCGACGAAGGTGCGGTCGAGACGACGCCTGACGGCCGCCTGCGCGTGACGCCAAGCGGGTTCCCGGTACTTGATGCCGTGGTCGCTGACCTGGCTGCTTAAGTCCCCGGCGCGAAGGATTTAGGCGCCGGGCTCACCACCTGCCCGCCATTCGGCGTGACGCGGAGCACCGCCAGGCCGCGTTCGTTGGTGCCGTCGGCGTGGAAGCGGAATACGCCGTCGATACCGGCAAAGCCGGACGAGGTGGTCAGCACCTGTTCGCTGAAGCGCGCCGCGCCTTGCGTCTTCACCAACGCAGCGACCAGCGCCACCGCGTCGTAGGCCAACGTCGCGGTACGCACCGGGTCCTGGCCGAAGCGCTTGCGATAGCGCTGCGCGAAATTACGGAAGCCGGCCGATTCCGGCGCCGCGTACCAGCCGCCGTCGAGCGACTTGTCGGTGAAGATGCGCTGGTCGTCCCACAGGCCTGTGCCGAGCAGTTCCACGCGCTTCAGGTTGACGCCGGCGGCGGCGAGCGCGCGCACCACTTGCGGCACCGCGTCGGCGCCATCGGGAATGAAAATGCTGTCGACCTGGCCGGCCGCCTGCGCCACGCGCCGCACCGGCTCCGCCATCCGGTTGGGATCGAGCGGGTATTTCTCCAGCACCAGAACGCGGCCGCCGCGGCGCGCCACCTCCTGCTGGAACGCGGCCTCGACCACCGCACCATAGGGGCTGTCCGGCAGCAAAGCCGCGAACGAGCGTTTGCCGCGCGAGACCGAGTACTCGACGATGCGTTTCACGTCGGTCTCCGGCAGGAAGCTCAACAGATAGACACCGCGGCTGGCGACGCCGACGTCGGTCGAAAACGCGATGACCGGAATGTTGCGCTGGCGCGCCACCGCACCGACCGCGCGCACGGCTTCGGCGAACAGCGGACCGATAATAATCTCGGCGCCCTCGTTGATCGCCTGCTGCGCGGCGGCTTGCGCGCCCTGCGGCGTGCCGCCGTCGTCCTTCACCAAGAGCTGGATGTTGGGGTTCTTGAATTCGGCGAGCGCAAGATCGGCCGAGTTCTTCATCGAGGTCGCGGCGACACCGGCATTGCCCTGCGCCGAAAGCGGCAGGATCAAGCCGACACGAATCTGGCCCTGCCCGAGCGTGGCGGCGGGCGTCTGCTCCGCGGCCGGCGGCGGCGTGTTGCTGAAGAATTCGGAATTGCCGCCGGCGCAGGCGCTGAGCACGGCGGCCGCGGCGGCAAAGCACAGTGCGGCGCAAAATTTGCGCCGACCGCGCGACTTCCCCCGCTCAGCCAGCCGCATCCCTGGCGCTCCCCGCATGACAGTTCAATGTCGTGTCGCGACAACTATCCGACATTTTCTCCGACAAAGTAAAGCCGTGAAAACGAAAGAGAATTTGCCACGATGACGCGGCGGCGGCCGCCGTCTAAACTCGGCCGCATGGCGAAGGACAACAAGCCCGCGCGCGAACAGCCGCGCCGTTACGCGCTCAACGGCGCCGCGCTCGAAGCGCCGCCATTGCCGGGCGGACTCTATCTGGTGGCGACGCCGATCGGGAACTTGCGCGACGTCAGTTTGCGCGCGCTGGAGACCTTGGCCGCCGCCGACGTCATCGCCTGCGAAGACAGCCGTGTCACCCGTAAACTCACCGAACACTATGCGATCGCGACGTCGCTGACGCCCTACCACGAGCACAATGCAGCGGAGGCGCGTCCGAAATTGCTCGCGCGTCTCGCCGAGGGACACACGGTGGCGCTCGTTTCCGACGCCGGCACGCCATTGATTTCCGATCCCGGCTATAAATTGGTGCGCGCGGCGAGCGAGGCCGGCCACGCGGTCAATGCGGTGCCGGGCGCGTCCGCGGTGTTGACCGCGCTGGCCAGCGCCGCTCTGCCGACCGATCGCTTCTTCTTCGAAGGATTCCTGCCGCCCAAGCAAGCGGCGCGGCAAAAGCGCATCGCGCAGCTTGCCGCCATCCCGGCAACGCTGGTGCTGTTCGAAAGCGGGCCGCGCGTTGCCGCCGCGCTTGCCGATCTCACCGCCGGTTTGGGACCGCGCCCCGCGGCGATCTGCCGCGAGCTCACCAAGCTGCACGAGGAAATCCGCCGCAATGACCTTGCGAGCCTTGCGCGTCACTATGCCGAAGGCGGCGAGACGCGCGGCGAAATCGTCATCGTGGTGGCGCCGCCTGCGGATGAAGCCGGAAGCGCCGGCGATGTCGACGACCTGCTGCGCAACGCGCTCGATCGCGTCTCGGTCAAGGATGCGGTCGGCGAAGTGGCGCTCGCCACCGGCCGGCCGCGCCGCGAAGTCTATCAGCGCGCACTCGCGCTCTCTAAGGACAACGGCGATGGTGCGGCGTAACAACATGCCGCCGCCCAAACCGAAACCGCTGCCGTCGCCGCAGCGGCAAAGGCGCGAAGCGCGTCCTGAAAAAATTGCTGCCTTCGGCCTCGGCATTTCGGCGGAGAGCCGCGCCGCGGCCTGGCTGATCGCGCACGGCTACCGCATCCTGGCGCGGCGCTGGAAATGCCCGCTCGGCGAACTCGACATCGTCGCCGCGCGGCGTCACACGCTGATCTTCGTCGAGGTGAAAGCGCGCGCCAGTCTCGACGAAGCCGCCGAGTCGGTTACCGAGCGGCAGCAGCGGCGTATCGCCGCCGCGGCCGAAGTCTGGCTCGCCGCCAACCCGCTGCCGGCAATCCGCGATATGCGCTTCGACGCGATCCTGGTCGCGCCGGGAAAATTGCCGCGGCACATTCAAGCGGCATTTGAGACGAACTGATTAAGCGCTCAGCCTTTGGAAGAAGGCATCGACCTGGCCGCGGATGCGGCCGGCGACGCCGCCGAGATCGTCGGCGACCGTCTTGACCGCGCCGGCGCTCGAGCGCGTGTCCTCGGTCGCGGTTCCGACTTGCGACACTTCGTCGGCAGTCTGTACCGTGCGCGTGGCGGCGATCTCGACGCTGCGCGCGATTTCCGCGGTGGCTGCGCCCTGCTCCGTGACCGCGGCCGCGATGGCGCCGCTGATGTCGCCGATCTCGCGGATGATCGCCTCGATCGCGGTGATCGCCTCGATCGAACGCACCGTGGCGCGCTGCATGCCGGCGATCTGCGCGCTGATCTCCTCGGTGGCGCGGCTGGTTTGCCCGGCGAGCGCCTTGACCTCGCCGGCGACGACGGCGAAACCGCGGCCCGCTTCGCCCGCGCGCGCCGCTTCGATCGTGGCGTTGAGCGCGAGCAGGTTGGTCTGTTCGGCGATGTCGGTGATGAGTTTCACCACGTCACCGATACGCGCCGCCGCCTCGTCGAGTTCCTTGACCGCGATATTGGTGCGGCCGGCCTCGTTGACCGCCTTGGTGGCGATAGCGTTCGACTGCGCCACCTGGCGGTCGATCTCGTTGACCGAAGCGGACAGTTCGTCGGCGGCCGAGGCAATGTCGCGCACGTTCGCGGAAGCTTCGGTCGACGCGGACGTCGCGCTCGCTGTCTTAGCCGAGGCGGCATCCGCGGCGTGGGCCAGCTGGCGCGAGGCCGCCAGCATCTGGTCGGAGATGCGTCCGAGCTCCGACAGCGTCGCTTCCACCTCGGCCGAGAAACGGGCGATTTCGCCGGACATCTGCTCCTGACGTTCGGTGCGCATTTCGGCGTCCGAGCGCACGGTGCTGGCGAGCTCGGCATTGTTGCGCATCGCGATCTGGAACACGGCGATGGAGCGGGCCAGCGCGCCGATCTCGTCCTTGCGCTCGCTGAAAGGCACCGCGACCGTGTCATCGCCGGCGGCAACCGCCTCGGTCACGCGGGTGATGTCGGCAATCGGCTTGGCGACGCTGCGCGAGATCACAAAGGCTCCGGCGGTCGCCAGCATGACGGCGAGCCCGGCAAGCAGGCTGAGCCACAGCGCCGCCTTGTCGATATCCGCGCTCATCTCGCCATAGACCCGCGTCGCCCGCGTCGCATAGAGCTTGGTCAGCTTATCGAGATCCGCGTTGAGCGCCTTGCGCACCGAACGGTTGGCGTCATTGTCGCCCCATACCCGGCCGGCAGCCGGGCTGACCTCGGTGCCGAGGCGCGCCAGTTCGTTGCGGAACCGGATGAACTGGGCGATGCGCTTGGAAAACTCGGCAAAGGGTTCGGCGTCGTCGCCGCGCACGGATTTCTTCCAGTCTTCCACCACTTTGGCGATCTGCACGTCGAACTTGCGGATGCCGTCGGCATAGACCTTCGAGGTCTTGATGTCGGAGGACATGTAGACGCCGCGCGATTCCATCACCACGGCGTAGATCAGCCCGTTCACTCGCTCGACGTTCCACGTGCCGGCATTGGCGGACTCGAATTCGTCGGTCAACGTCGCGTGGTGGCGCGCCGCGTTCACCGCGACCGCCGCCAGGGCGACCGTCGTAATGGCCATCAGTGCGAAGATCGCATAAAGCTTGGCGGCAATTGAAAGCTTCGGCAAATGTGCCCCCGCCCTTGAAATCAGGGTCTGTATGGCGGCTATACTGGCGGGAATGTGTTAACGGTCTGTTTTCCTTTGGCTTCTCGTTGTCCGCAACCGCCGCCACACAGGCCCCAAAATAGGTCCTCATGAGCCTCAAAGTCGCCGTGCAAATGGATCCGATCCAGCGGATCAACATTAAGGGGGATTCGACCTTCGCCCTGCTGCTGGAGGCGCAAAAGCGCGGCCATTCGTTGAGCTATTACACCCCCGACCGCCTCGCCATGCTTAACGGGCGGCTCTATGCGAGCGTCGAAGCCTTGAGCGTGCGCGATATCGCGGGCGACCATTTCACCTTGGGCGAGCCCAAGCGCGTCGAGCTGACGCAGTTCGACGTCATCCTGCTGCGGCAGGACCCGCCCTTCGATCTCGCTTATGTCACCACCACGCATTTCCTCGAGCGCATCCATCCCAAAACCCTGGTGGTCAACGACCCGGCGCATGTGCGCAACGCGCCGGAAAAGATCATGGTCACCGAATTTCCCGACCTGATGCCGCCGACGCTGGTGACGCGCGACCTCGCCGAGATCAAGGCGTTCCGCGCCGAGCACGGCGACATCGTCATGAAGCCGCTCTACGGCCACGGCGGCGGCGCGGTTTTCCGCATCACTCGCGACGATCTCAATTTCGGCTCGCTCTACGACATGTTCGCGGCCACCTTCCGCGAGCAATGGGTGGTGCAGAAATTCCTGCCCGCGGTGAAGGCCGGCGACAAACGCATCCTCTTGGTCGACGGTGAATTCGCGGGCGCGGTCAACCGCGTTCCCGCCGACGACGACCTGCGCTCCAACATGGTGCGCGGCGGCTCGCCGAAGGCGACCGACCTGACCAAGCGCGAGCGGGAAATCTGCGCGCGGCTTGGCCCGGCGTTGCGCGAGCGCGGGCTGCTGTTCGCCGGCATCGACGTGATCGGCGACATGCTCACCGAGATCAACGTCACGTCTCCCACCGGAATTCGCGCGGTGAAGAACCTCGGCGGCCCCGACGCCGCGGCGCTGATCTGGGACAAGATCGAAACGAAGCGGCGCGGCTAGGCCGCTAAAAATTCAATGCCGCCAGTCGCTTGCAATGTTCATGAATTGTTCTTGCGCTGCAAACATTGCTACTCTAGGCTGTAGCCTCGGCTTGAGGGGCATCCCATGGTCCAGCGCGTCGCGACGGTCGCCTTCGAGGGCATCGACGCCCGCGCCGTCGACGTCCAGGTGCAGGTCGCGCCCGGGCTGCCCGCCTTCAACATCGTCGGCTTGCCCGACAAGGCTGTCTCCGAGGCCAAGGAGCGTGTGCGCGCCGCGCTGGTCGCCTCGGGCCTGGCGCTGCCGGCGCGCCGCATCACCGTCAATCTCGCGCCCGCCGACCTGCCGAAGGAAGGCAGCCACTACGATCTGCCGATCGCGCTCGGGCTGATGGCGGCGATCGGCGCCATTCCGCACGATGCATTGTCCGGCTTCACCGTGCTCGGCGAGCTCGGCCTCGACGGCGGCATCGCCGCAGTCGCCGGCGTCTTGCCGGCGGCAATCGGCGCCAACGGGCGCGGCCACGGTCTCATCTGCCC
>DASUGZ010000052.1:0-20038 GCA_036273755.1 Pseudolabrys sp. | reverse complement strand
CTTTGCTGAACTACAATCTCGACAACCTTTCGCTGATGGCCCTGACGCTCTGCGTCGGATTCGTCGTCGATGACGCGATTGTCATGCTTGAGAACATCGTGCGCCACATGGAAAACGGCGAGCGGCCGCTCGAAGCGGCGCTGCGCGGCGCCAGCGAAATCGGCTTCACCGTGATCTCGCTGACGCTGTCGCTGATCGCGGTGTTCATTCCGCTGCTGTTCATGACCGGCCTGGTCGGTCGCATGTTCCGCGAATTCGCGCTGACGCTGACCATCGCGGTGGTCGCCTCGGCCATCGTCTCGCTGACGCTGACGCCGATGATGTGCGGCCGCCTGCTGCGCCCGCCCGAGGAAGGCGGCGGCAGCGGGCTGGCCGACAACGCGCTGACCCGCCACTTCCACGATTTGCTCGAGCGCACGGTCGCCTTCTACGAGCGCAGCCTACAGTGGGTGCTGCGCCGTCAATTCGCGACCCTGATGGTGACGCTGATCACGCTCGCTGCCACCGTCCTGCTCTATATCGCGATCCCCAAGGGCTTCCTGCCGCTGCAGGACACCGGGCTGATCACCGCGGTGACCGAGGCCAATACCGATATTTCGTTCGACGCAATGCAACGCGAGCAAAGCGAGATCGAAGCCATCATCCGCAAGGATCCCGACGTTACCGGTGTGGTGTCGGTGGTCGGCGTCTCGCCGATCAATGCCACGCCCAATGCCGGGCGGCTCGCCATCACGCTGAAAGCTCAGAACCAGCGCCACGACCATGTCGACGCGATCATCGCGCGTCTTAAAGACGCGGTCGCCGGCGTGCCGGGCATGAAGGTCTATTTCCAGGCGACGCAGGACATCCAGATTTCGACGCGCGTGAGCCGGGCGCAGTATCAGTACACGTTGGTCGGAACCGACGCCAACGAGGTGCTCAATTGGGCCGGCAAACTGGTGGCACGGCTGCGCGGCAATCCGGCGCTGCGCGAGGTCGCCTCCGAAGCGCAGGAGGGCGGTCCGCGCGTCAACGTCATCGTCGACCGCGAACAGGCCGGCCGCCTCGGCGTGTCGATGCAGAGCATCACCGACACGCTCAACGACGCCTTCGGCCAGCGGCAGATATCGACCATCTACGGCCAGTCCAACCAATACCGTGTCATCCTCGAAGCGCAGCCGCGCTATCAGCAGGATCCGAATTCGCTGTCGAAGCTCTACGTCACCGGCGCCAGCACCTCGACCGGCACGGTTGCGACCGTCGCCAACACCACCGTCGGCGGCACCAATTCGAACACCAGCGCGACGCCGAACGCCGTCACCGCCAACAATCAGGTGCCGCTGTCCGCCTTCGCGCACTTCGAGAACGGCTCGGCCTCGCTGTCGATCGCGCACCAGGAGCAATTCCCGTCGGTGACGATCTCCTTCGATCTCGCCCCGCGTTACGCACTTAGTGACGCCGTCGCGCTGATCGACCGGGCACAGCAAGAGATCGGCATGCCGAGTTCGGTGACCGGCAGCTATTCCGGCGACGCCGCAGAATTCGCCAAGTCGCTGACCGGCGAGCCTTGGCTGATCCTCGCCGCGGCCATCGTCATCTACATCGTGCTCGGCGTCCTGTACGAAAGCTTCATCCACCCGCTGACGATTCTCTCGACGCTGCCGTCGGCCGGCGTCGGCGCGCTTTTGGCGCTGATGCTCTTTGGTTACGACCTGTCGGTGATCGCATTGATCGGTATCGTTCTGCTGATGGGCATCGTCAAGAAGAACGCCATTCTGATGATCGACTTCGCGCTCGAGGCCGAGCGCAACGAAGGACTGTCGCCCGAAGAGTCGATCGTCAAAGCCGCCCTGCTCCGCTTCCGTCCGATCATGATGACGACACTCGCGGCTTTGTTCGGCGCGCTGCCCCTGGCGCTCGAGTCGGGCACCGGCGCCGAACTGCGCAATCCGCTCGGCATCACCATTGTCGGCGGCTTGATGCTCAGCCAGTTGCTGACGCTCTACACCACGCCGGTGATCTATCTCTACATGGAGCGGCTGCGCGCGCGGCTCACCGGATCGCCGGCGCCGCGACCGCAGCCGGCGGAGTAGAGGATGAACTTTTCCTACCCGTTTATCCGCCGGCCGATCGGGACCACGCTGCTGGCAATCGGCCTATTCCTGGTCGGCGCGGTGGCCTACAGCTTTTTGCCGGTGGCCAGCCTGCCGACCGTCGACTTCCCGACCATCTCCGTCACCGCGAACCGCCCCGGCGCCGAGCCCAACATCATGGCGGCGACGGTCGCCGCGCCGCTGGAGCGGCGGCTCGGCGAAATCTCGGGCGTTACCGAACTGACCTCGGTGAGTTCGCTCGGCCTGTCGCGCATCACCGTGCAGTTCGACCTGTCGCGCAGCATCGAAGGCGCCGCGCGCGACGTGCAGGCGGCGCTGAACGCCGCGCTCAGTGACCTCCCCGGCGACCTGCCGACGCTGCCGACCTTCCGCAAGGCAAACCCGGCGGCGGCGCCGATCCTGATCCTGGCGCTGACCTCCAAGACCATGCTGCCGAGCGAAGTCTACGACGCCGCCGACAGCGTGATCGTGCAGCGGCTGTCCCAGGTCGACGGCGTCGGCGACGTCACCGTGGCCGGCTCCGAGCAGCCCGCGATCCGGGTGCGGGTCGATCCGGCGCGCATTGCGGCCATGGGCGTCAATCTCGAGGATATCCGCACTGCAATCGCCAATTCCAACGCGGTCGGCCCGCTCGGCAGCTTCGACGGGCTCAGGCGCGCGACGACCATCGGCATCAACGATCAATTGCGGACCGCCAACCAATATGACCCAGTCGTGGTCAAGACCGTCAACGGCACCGTCATCCGCCTGTCGACCATCGCCTCGATCCAGCCGAGCGTGCGCAACAGCCTGGCAGCCGGCTGGTTCAACAAACAACCGTCGGTGCTGCTGATTGTCACCAAGCAGGCCAATGCCAACGTCATCGACACCGTCGACCACGTCTACGATCTGCTGCCCGAGTTGCGGCAGTGGGTGCCCGCCGGGCTCGACATTTCGGTCCTCGCCGACCGCACGCAGACCATCCGCGCCAGCGTGCACGACATGCAGCTGACCCTGGCGGCGACCGTGATCCTGGTGATGATGGTGGTGGCGCTGTTCCTGCGACGCACCGCCTCGACACTCGCCGCCGGCGTCACCGTGCCGCTGTCGCTTGCCGGCACCTGCGCCGCGATGTGGGTGGCCGGCTATTCGATCGACAACCTGTCGCTGATGGCGCTCGCGGTGTGCATTGGCTTCGTGGTCGACGACGCCATCGTCATGATCGAGAACATGTTCCGCTATCTCGAGCGCGGCGCTTCGCCGTTGCGCGCGACGCTCAAGGGCACAAAGCAGATCGGCTTCACCGTGGTGTCGATTTCGATCTCGCTGATCGCTGCCTTCATCCCGCTGCTATTCATGGGCGGCATCGTCGGCCGGCTATTCCGCGAATTCTCGGTGACGCTCGCCTTCGCCATCGTGGTGTCGACCGTGGTGTCGCTGTCGGTGACGCCGATGATCTGCGCTTATTTCGTGCGCGCGGCGCCGAGCCACGACGCCACGCGGCTCGATCGCGCGGTCGAGGGCGTACTGTCCCGCATGATCCTTTTCTACGACCGCACTCTCAATTTCGTGCTGGAGCACAACGCGCTGGCGCTGATCGCGTTTCTCGCCACCATCGCGCTGACAATCGGGCTCTATATCAAGACGCCGAAAGGTTATTTTCCACAAGACGACACCGGGTTGGTTTTCGGCGGCACCCAGGCCTCGACCGACATCTCGTTCGAGGCGATGGAGCAATTGCAGCAGAAGGCGATGGACATCGTGCTGCAGGATCCGGCGGTGTCGGGTCTCGGCTCCTCGGTCGGCTCATCCTCCTTCAATGCCTCGGTCAATCGCGGCCGCATGTTCATCAGCCTGAAGCCGCTCGCCGAGCGCGGCAACGTCAGCACGCAGCGCGTCGTGGCGCGGCTGCGCACCAAGCTCAACACCATTCCCGGCCTCCGCGTGTTCATGGTACCGGCGCAGGATTTGCGCGTCGGCGGCCGGCAGAGCGATTCGCAGTATCAGTTCACGCTCTGGAGCGCGGACATCGAAACGCTGCAGATGCTGGTGTCCAAAGTGATGGACACGGTGAAAACGGTGCCCGGCGTCACCGACGTCACCACCGACCGCGAGCAAGGCGGATTGCAGGCCAATGTCGAGATCGACCGCGCGGCGGCGGCGCGGCTCGGCGTCCAGGTGCAGGACATCGACAACGCGCTGAATGATGCCTTTTCGCAGCGGCAGATCTCGACCGTCTATACACAACGAAATCAGTATCGCGTCATTCTGGAATTGGACCGCCAATACACCCGCGACCCGACCGATATCAGCCAGATCTACGTCAATGGCGCGCACAACACGCAGGTGCCGCTGTCGGAAGTGGCGCATGTCACGCGCGGTATCGCGCCTTTGGTGGTGAACCACCAAGGCCAGTTTCCCGCGGTCACCATCACCTACAACATCCTGCCCAACTTCTCGATCGAGGACGTCACCTCCGGCATCGAACAGACGGTGGCGCAGATGCACCTGCCCGACACCATCCATACCGACTTTGCCGGCGACGTGCGGGCGTTCAAGCAATCGGCCGGCGCGCAGCCGCTGCTGCTGCTCGCCGCGCTGGTCGCGGTCTACATCGTGCTCGGCGTGTTGTACGAGAGCCTGGCGCACCCGCTCACGATCATCTCGACGCTGCCGTCGGCGGGCCTGGGGGCGCTGCTGGCGCTGCAGGTGTTCAACACCGAACTCACGGTGATCGCCTTCATCGGCATCATTCTTCTGATCGGCATCGTCAAGAAGAACGGCATCATGATGGTCGACTTCGCGCTCGACGGCGAGCGGCGGCTCGGGCTGCCGCCGCGGCAGGCGATCCACGAGGCCTGCCTGGCGCGCTTCCGGCCGATCCTGATGACGACGATGGCGGCCGCGCTCGGCGCGCTGCCGCTGGTCATCGCCTCCGGCCCCGGCTCGGAATTGCGCCGGCCACTCGGCATCACCATCATCGGCGGCCTCCTGGTGTCGCAGGCGCTGACGCTCTACACCACGCCGGCGATCTATCTCCTGCTCGACCGCCTGCACCGCCGGCTCGGCGGCCGCAGCTTCACCTTCATCCGCCGCTCGCCACCGCTGCACCCGGCGGAATAAGGGACGACTCGAGCCGGTTTACGGACCATTGCGGATTTTGTTACGCTCCATCGCGTGGGGCACAAAAGAGCGGCGCAAAAACAAAAATAAGCGCTGCCACATGGGAGGAAACAGATGACAGTCGTCCGCGGACTCGCGGCGCTTTTTGCCGCCTGCATACTGGCAACCGGCGCAGCCTCGGCTCAAAATTATCCGAACCGTCCGATCACCATGATCGTGGCGTTCCCGCCCGGCGGCGTCGACGATGCGACGGCACGCATTCTCCAGGAGCCGATGCAGAAGGCGCTGGGCCAGACGATCGTCATCCAGAACATCGGGGGCGCCGGCGGCATGATCGCCGCCGAGAAAGCGTCGAAGGCGGAGCCGGACGGCTACACCATCCTGCTGCATCAGCCCGCGCTGGCGGCCGGCATGACGCTCTATCCCAATCACACGTTCGACGCCGAGAAGGACTTCTTGCCTGTCGGTCTGGTCAACGTCGCGATCAACACGATCGCGGCGCGCCCCGACCTGCCGCCGAAGAATTTCCAAGAGCTTCTGAAGTGGATGAAAGAGCCCGGCCGCAGCGCCAAGATCGGCCACCCCGGCGTCGGCTCGTTCGGTCACCTGGGCGAAGTGCTGGTGTTCCAGGAGATGGGCGTAAAGGTCACCCAGGTGCCCTATCGCGGCGCCGGTCCGGCGCTGGTCGATCTACTGGCGGGGAACGTGGACTTGGGTCCGATCTCGGCCGTGGTGGCGCAGCCGCTGGTCAAATCCGGCAAGCTCAAAGCCTATGCCGTCGTCGGCACCAAGCAGTTCGCGGGCTTGCCCGAACTGAAGACGATGGCTCAGCTCGGCTACAAGGATCTCGACATCGATTTCTGGCACATGATTCTGGTGCCGAAGGGCACGCCGCGCCCGATCGTAAACAAGCTCAACGCCGCGCTGCGAACCGCGCTCGCCGATCCCAAGTTGAAAAAGCTCTATACGGACGGCGGCATGGACCAATACCCGCCCGAGCAGGAAACGCCTGAGGCCGCTGCAGCCTTGCTCAAGAAAGAGATCAAGCGCTGGGGCGACGTCGTGCGCGCCAACAAGATCTTGATCGGCAACTAGAGTAGCGGTTGCGCAGGCGCGGTATGTTCGCCGACGGCGGACATACCGCGGCTCAATCCTCAAACGCCGAGATAGCGGTGTTGCACGTCGGGCGCGGCGGCGAGCTCGCGCGATGAGCCGGACCACACCACACGACCGCGCTCGATGAGAAAATGCCGGTCGGCAACGCGCGTGAGCGTGCCGACGTTCTTGTCGATCACCAGAATGGCAAGGCCCAGTTCCTTGAGCCGCGCCAGGCAACGCCAGATTTCGGCGCGGATCAGCGGTGCCAGCCCCTCGGTCGCCTCGTCGAGGATCAGCAGGCGCGGATTGGTCATCAGCGCGCGGCCAATCGCCAGCATCTGCTGCTCGCCGCCCGACAGCAGGTTGCCCATGCTGGTCTCGCGCTGGGAGAGCCGCGGAAACAGGTCGTAGACCGTGTCGAGCGTCCAGCCGTCGCCGCCGCGCGCGGCCGCGGTCGCCACCAGGTTCTCGCGCACGCTCAAGTTCGGGAAAATCTGGCGGCCCTCCGGCACCAGGCCGATGCCGAGCTTGGCGATTTTGTAGGACGGCAGCCCGCGGATTTCGCTGCCGGCAAAGCGGATCGTGCCGGCGCGGGAGCGCGTCAGGCCCAGGATCGAGCGCACGGTGGTGGTCTTGCCCATGCCGTTGCGCCCCATCAGCGTCACCATTTCGCCGGCCGCAATCGACAGCGAGACACCGAACAGCACTTGGGAAAGGCCGTAGCAGGTCTCGACGTCTTTGAGATCGAGCACGTCGTCAGACATGGTCGGTGGCCTCCGCCTCGCCGAGATAAGCGTCGCGCACCGCGGCGTTGCTGCGGATGTCGGCGGGCGCGCCGGTCGCGATCACCCGGCCGTAGACCAGCACGGTGATACGGTCGGCGAGCGCGAACACCGCCCCCATGTCGTGCTCGACCAAGAGGATCGTGACCTCCTTCTTGAGCGCGCGCAGCATCTCGACCATGCGCGCGGATTCCTCGGGACCGAGCCCGGCCATCGGCTCGTCGAGCAGCAGCATGCGCGGGCGGCCGGCGAGCGCCATGGCAAGTTCGATCAGGCGATGTTCGCCGTGGCTGAGCGCCGAGGTCACGCGATCGGCACGATCGGCGAGCCCGACGCGGGCAAGCGCCGCGCGCGCCGGCTCGCGCAACTCCTTTTCCTTGCGGGCGTCGCGCCAGAAGCGGAACGAGTGCCCGGCATGCGCCTGCACCGCCAACGCGACGTTGTCGAGCACGCTGAGATCGAGAAACAGCGACGTGATCTGGAACGAGCGGGCAAGGCCGAGCCGGCTGCGCGCGTCCATCGGCAGCGTGGTGATGTCGCTGCCGGCAAACACGATGCGCCCGGCATCGGGCACCAGCTGGCCGCCGAGCTGCGCGATCAGGGTGGTCTTGCCGGCGCCATTCGGGCCGATAACCGCGTGCAGCTCGCCAGTCTCGACGTCAAGCCCGAGATCGTCGCTGGCAACGATGCCGGCGAACCGCTTCGCCAGATTTTCCACGTGCAGGAGCGACCCGCTCATCGCGCCACCCCGACACGGATTTTCGACAGCAGGCCGTCGATGCCGCCGCGCGCGAACAGCACGACCAGCAGCAGCAGCGGCCCGAGGATGATCTGCCAGTATTCGGTGATGCCGGACAACGCCTCCTCCAGCACCAGCAGCGCCACCGCGCCGATCAACGGGCCGATGACTGAGCCCATGCCGCCGAGCACCGCCATGATGATGAGGTCGCCCGAGCGCGTCCAATACATCATCGCCGGGCTGACGAAGTCGGTGTTGTTGGCGATCAGCGCGCCGGCAAGGCCGCACAGCGTGCCGGCGATGACGAAGCAGACGAGCCGGTAGCGATAGGTCGGAAAGCCGATGGCGCGCATGCGGCCGTCGTTCGAGCGCGAGCCTTGCACCACCATCCCGAAGCGGGAATTCACCAACCGGTGCACCAGGTAGATCGATGCAAACAGCAGCGCCAGACAGACGTAATAGAATTGCACCTTGTTCGACAGATTGAGCGGCGCGAAGAACTGGCTGCGCTTGTAAATCGTCAAGCCGTCATCGCCGCCGTAACGCGCGAGCCCGGCAACGACGTAATAGGCCATCTGCGCGAAGGCCAGCGTGATCATGATGAAATAGACGCCGCGCGTGCGCAGCGACAGCGCGCCGATCACCAGCGCGAACAGCGCCGAGGCCGCGAGCGCCACCGGCCATTGCACAAAGCCCGAGGTAATGCCCTCGTGGGCCAGGATGCCGACGGCATAGCCGCCGATGCCGAGATAGGCGGCGTGGCCGAAGCTCATCATGCCGCCATAGCCGAGGATGAGATTGAGGCTGACCGCCGCAAGGCCGAGGATGGCGATACGGGTGAACAGCGTGAGCAGGAAAGCATTGCCGCCAAGTCCGACATAGACCGGCAGCAGCGCCAACGCGGCCATGAGCGCGATCACCGCGATATTGCGGACGGTCAGCGCGCCGCTCATTTGCGAACCGCCGGGAACAGTCCTTCAGGCCGCACCACCAGCACGACCGCCATCAAGAGGTAGATCAGCATGGAGGACAGCGCCGGCGCCGCCGTCGCCGCCGCATTCGGCGACAGTATCAGCCGCAACAGATCGGGCAGATAGGACCGCCCGACCGTATCGATGAAGCCGACCAGGAGCGCCGCGACGAAGGCGCCGCGGATCGAGCCGATGCCGCCGATCACGGTGATGACGAAAGCGAGGATCAGGATGTTCTCGCCCATGCCGATTTGCACGGTGAGGATCGGCGCCTGCATCAGGCCGGCCAGGCCTGCAAGCGCGGCGCCGAGCCCGAATACCAGCGTGAAAAGAAGCTTGATGTTGACGCCAAGCGCACCAACCATCTCGCGATTGGATGCGCCCGCCCGGATCAGCATGCCGACGCGCGTGCGCATCACCAGCACGTAGAGGCCGGTCGCCACGGCGAGCGTCACGACGATGATGGCGAACTTGTAGGCGGAATAGTCGACCCCCGGCAGGATCGTCACCGACGTGTTAAGCCAGGACGGCAGCGGCAAGGACAGGCCTTCCGGGCCCCAGATCAGCCGCACCAGTTCATCGAAGAACAGAATTAGGCCGAAGGTGCCAAGCACGTGGTCGAGATGGTCGCGGCCATAGAGCCTGCGCATGACGACGACCTCGACCGCCATACCGACCAATAGGGTACCGGCGAGCGCCAGCAGCGCGCCCAAGACGAAGCTTCCGGTCCAGGCGGCAAAGGTCGCGGCCAAATAGGCGCCGACCATATAGAGCGAGCCGTGCGCCAGATTGACCAGGTCCATGATGCCGAACACCAGCGTCAAGCCGGCCGCCAGCAGGAACAGCAGCAGGCCGAATTGCAGCCCGTTCAGGCATTGCTCGATGAACAGAGTCATGGCGCGCCGACCGTCATCCCCCGATACGCACGCGGCGGGGGCGAATGCGCCGCCGCCGCCGAAGTCTTAGCCCAATTTTACTTCATCGGGCATTTGTCGTGGAACATATCCTGGTTGTCCTTGACGATAGTGGCGACCGTCTTGAGCACGTAGTCGCCCTTGGCGTCCTTAACCGCATCCTGCAGATAGAAATTCTGGATCGGGATGTGGTTGTTGCCGTACTTGAAGCCGCCACGCACCGACTTGAAGTTCGCCTTTTCCAGCGCTTTCTGCACCGCGGCCTTGTCGGTCAGATTGCCTTTGGTCGCTGCGACCGCCGAGGCGATCAGGTTGGCGGCGTCATAGGTCTGCGCGCCGTAGAACGAGGGACGCGTGCCGTTGTACTTCTTGATGTAGTCGGCGACGTATTTCTTGTTGGCCTCGTTCGGCAGGTCGTTGACCCATTCCTGCGCGCCCGGGACGCCGATCGCGAGATCCTTCTGCAGCGGCAGCGTGGTCTCATCGATGGTGAAGGCCGTGTAGAGCGGAATCTTGCCCTTGAGTCCCGCCTGCGCGTACTGGGTCAGGAATTGCACGCCCGCCTTGCCCGGATAGAACACAAAGATGGCGTCGGGATTGGCCGCCTTGGCTTTGGCCAACTCAGCCGAGAAGTCGAGCTGCGACGGCCAGGTCGTGAGCTCCTGTCCGACCACCTTGCCTTTGAAGGTCGCAGCGACGCCCGCGAGCATGTCCTTGCCCGCCGCGTAGTTCGGGCCGATCAGAAACACACTCTTCACGCCCTTCTGATTCATGTAGAGGCCCATCGCCTGCGGCGTCTGGTCGTTCTGCCATGAGGTCGAGAAGATGTAGGGCGAGCACAATTCGCCGGCGATCTGGTGCGGCCCGGCGTTCGACGTGATCAGGAAGGTTTTCGAGTCGACGGCCGACTTGATCGAGGCCAACAGCACGTTCGACCAGATGTAGCCGACGATGAAATCGACGTGATCGGATTCGATCAGCTTGTCGGTCTTCTGCTTGCCGACCTCCGGCTTGAAGCCGTCGTCTTCGTAGATCACCTCGACTGGCAGGCCGCCCATCTTGCGGCCCATGTGATCGAGCGCGAGCTCGAAGGAATTGCGCATGTCGTTGCCGATGACGGCGACCGGACCGCTGAACGTCGAGACGAAGCCGATCTTGACGGATTTTTGCTGGGCCAATGTCGGATTCATGGCCGGCCCGGCGGCAAGCAGCAAAGCGGCGCCTGCGGCCAGTAGAGTGTTACGCATAGTGCTCCCTCCCAAGGCCTTTTTTGGCCCTTTCCCAAATGAGGCGCCAGTGTATCGGCATCCGAGCCGCCAGGTCCATCCACGCGGCAGGTGCGGGCCGACGAAATATATTTCCAAGTCGAGGCAATGGTCGGCTATGAACCGGAACGGCAGGCGGAAACCCGATCGCGTTGCGCGCGCACGACGTAGTATCCGGGACCAGCCGGCCGGGAATTTGCCCACGGGAGACTGAAATGACCCCAATCGTCGCCATCGTCGCCCCCGGCAACATGGGCGCCGGCGTCGGCCAACGCCTGACCGAGAACAAGGTGACGGTGCTCACCTCGCTCGCCGGACGCAGCGCCGACAGCGAGAAGCGCGCGCGCGCCGCCAGCATGCGGCCGGTCGCCGACGCGCAGCTTACGGAAGCCGATTTCTTGCTTTCGATCGTGCCGCCGGGCGAGGCGCTCGCTTTGGCAAAGCGGCTCGCTCCCGTGCTCACCGCCGCCAACAAGAAGCCGGTCTATGTCGAATGCAACGCGGTCAGTCCGCGCACCATGCTCGAGATCGCCGACGCGGTCGGCCCAACGGGCTGCCCATTCGTCGGCGCCGGCATCATCGGCCCGCCGCCCAAACCCGGTTCGAGCAACACCAAAATCTACGCCGCCGGCCCCGCCGCCGGGCTGTTCGCCAAGCTCAACGACCACGGTCTGATCGTGCGCGTCCTCGACGGCCCGCTCACCGCCGCCTCGGCACTGAAGATGTCCTATGCCGGCATCACCAAAGGCTTCACCGCGCTGGGCGCCGCGATGATGCTTGCCGCCACCCGCGAAGATTCGGCGGCGGCGCTCAACGCGGAACTCGCCGAGAGCCAGCCGGCGCTGCTCGCCTGGCTGTCGCGGCAAATCCCGCGCATGTATTCGAAATCCTATCGCTGGGTGGCCGAGATGGACGAGATTGCCGCTTTCGTCGGCAAGGACCATCCAGAGCATGCCATGCTGGAGGCGGCCGCGCGGCTCTACGAGAACATCGCCGAAGATTTCGATGGCGCGAAGCAAGACGTCGGCGCGATGGACGCGTTCTTGAAGCCATGAGCGACCCGTCCATCCTGATCGAAAAGCGCGCCGGCTACCGCGTCGTCACCCTGAACCGGCCGGACCGGCTCAACGCGTTCAACGACGCGATGCATGGCGAATTGCGTCGCGCGATCGAGGAGATCGAAGCCGACGAGAGCTGCCGCGCACTGATGATCACGGGCGCCGGCCGCGGTTTTTGCGCCGGGCAGGACCTCAACGACAGGCTGGTGAAGCCGGGCGAGAAGCTGCCGCCGAGCACGTCGCTGGCGCAGCATTACAATCCGCTGGTGCGCAAATTGCGTAGCCTCCCCTTTCCCGTCGTCGCCGCGGTCAACGGCGTCGCCGCCGGCGCCGGCTGCAACATCGCGCTCGCCTGCGACATTGTGCTGGCCGGCCGTTCGGCAAGTTTCATCCAGTCTTTTGCGCGTATCGGCCTGATCCCGGATTCCGGCGGCACCTGGGTGCTGCCGCGCCTCGTCGGCGACGCCCGCGCGCGCGGCCTCGCGCTCACCGCCGAACCGCTGCCGGCGGACAGAGCCGAGCAATGGGGGCTGATCTGGAAATGCGTCGACGACGCTTCGCTCTCTGCCGAAGCGCAAAAATTATGCGAACACTTCGCTTCAGCGCCGACGCAAGGCCTAGCGCTGATCAAGCGCGCGCTCAATGCCTCGGCGATGAATACACTCGACGCCCAGCTCGATCTCGAACGCGACCTGCAAGCCGCGGCGCGGGAGATGCCGGACTATGTCGAAGGCGTGCGCGCTTTCATGGAAAAGCGCAAACCCAAGTTCACCGGCCGCCCATGAACACGGCAGACGTCCGCGCCAGGGTTCGCGCATTGCGCAGTGTCGATCTCGGTTTTGCCGACCCTGACAGGGCGCTGCGCTTTTTCACAACGGTGTGGAATCTGACGCCGGCCGGTGAGAGCAAAGGCGTCAACTATCTACGCGGCACAGGCGCCTTCCACCACATCCTGACGCTCCGCCAAACGCCGCTGCCGGCGCTGATCCGCGTGGTGCTCGATGCGGTCGATCGCGAGACGGTCGACGCCCTGCATGCGCAGGTGCTTGCGCATGGGCTCAACACGGTCGAAACGCCCGCGCCTTTGCGCCAGCCGCACGGCGACTACGGCTTCGGCTTCAAGGACCCGGAAGGCCGCAACATCGCCGTCGTCTGCGGCGTCAAAGACCACGCCGATACCGTCGACGCGGCCGACCGGCCTCGCAAATTGTCTCATGTCAACGTCAATGCTGGCGACAGCGACGCCACCTTGCGCTGTTATCGCGACGCGCTCGGCTTCACGCTGACCGACACCACGCAGCGCCTGCGCTTTCTGTCCTGCAGCGCCGACCACCACAGCATGGTGCTTGGCTTCAGCGGCGGGCCGACGCTCAATCATATTGCGTTCGAAATGCCCAACCTCGACTCGGTAATGCGCGGCGCCGGCCGCATGCGCGACGACGGCCGGCCGAGCGAATGGGGCCCGGGGCGGCACGGGCCCGGCAACAACGTGTTCTGCTATTTTATCGGACCGGAGGATATGCCGCTGGAATTGACCGCCGAGATGCAGCAGATCGACGCCACGCATCGCGCCAAGACGCCGGAGCAGTGGACATGGGCGCCCGGCCGGCTCGATCATTGGGGCATCACCGCGGGGCCGAGCGAACGCATTGAGACGGCGGGACTTAAGATATATTTCACCGACGACGGCTGGCGGTTAGACGAGTGGCGGCAATGACCAACAGGGCACCCCTTCGCATCGGACTGGCCGGGCTCGGCGCCGTCGGGCTTGAGGTGGCGAAGCGGCTGCTCGCCGGCGTGCCCGGACTGACGCTGACCGCCGTCGCGGTGCGTGACGAAGCCAAGGCGCGTCGCGCATTGCCTGCGCTCGGCTCGGTCGCGTTCAAGCCGGCGACCGCGCTCGCCGACGATTGCGACCTGGTGGTCGAGTGCCTGCCGCCGCCGCTGTTCCGCGACGTCGCCATCTCGGCGATCGACAAAGGCCGCATCTTCATGCCGCTGTCGGTCGCGCAACTCTTGGACAACTGGGACCTGGTCGCGCGCGCCAAAGAGAAAGGCGCCCGCATCCTGCCGCCGACCGGCGCGCTGATTGGACTTGACGCCGTGCGCGCCGCCGCCGAAGGCACCATCAATTCCATCACCATGATCACACGCAAGCCGCCGGCCGGCCTGGACGGCGCGCCTTATCTGGTCGAACGCAAGATTTCGGTCGCCGGACTGACGACGCCGCTGAAAGTCTTCGACGGCTCGGCGCGCGAGGGCGCGCGCGGTTTTCCCGCCAACGTCAATGTCGCGGCAGCGTTGAGCCTTGCCGGCATCGGCCCCGACAAGACGTGGCTCGAAATCTGGGCCGATCCGACGATCACGCGCAACACGCACCGCATCGAGGTCGACTCGGACGTCGCCCGCTTTTCCATGACCATCGAGGGCATTCCCTCGGTCAATCCACGCACCGGTCGCATCGTGCCGTTGTCGACGATCGCCGCATTGCGCGCGCTGGTGTCGGAGCTGAAGGTCGGCACCTGACGCAAACGAAAACCGCCCCGCGCGTCGCGAGGCGGTTCTTCGTCGAAACCGGGACAATCAGTCTTTCTTGGTCTCGATCTGCTTCGCTTCCGGATGCGCCTTCAGGTAGTCCTGATAGGTCTGGCCGGCGTAGCTCGCGGGGGCCTGCACGGCTGAGGCCTGGTCGGCAACGCCGTCGACCGGCGCGCTCGCCATTTCCTTGGTGCAGACATCCTGGAACACCACCGTGCCTTCCGGGGTGTAATTCTTGGTCAGACAGGTGCATGGGCCGCGCACGGTGTCGACGATGGGCAAGCCGACGTGGCGGACGTAGATGTGATCGTGGTGCCAACGCACGAAGTGATGGCGCCAGTGAATATGCGGATGACCGTTCGGGTGGCCGTTCGGATGGCCGCCACGGACGATCATGGCATCGGCATTCGAGGTTACGAGAGCCGTGCCAGCAAGCGTGGCGACGGCGGCGAGAGCAAGGATGATCTTGCGGGTCATGGCTTTCTCCTGGACAAAGGGTTGCGATAGCCATGGGTCGCCGCGCTCGCTGGGAAGGTTCACGGGGCGGCTGCGCCGCCGCGGTTTGACAATCGCCGGGCACGGTTTAACGTTTGCGCGCATATAGTTAGACGCCACGCACCGGGCCCTGCATGAAGCCAGCGCCGTTCATCCGCCACGCGCCGAAGACGCTCGACGAAGCCCTGCGGATTCTCGCGGAGGTCGCGCCGCAGGACGGCCGCGTGCTGGCGGGCGGGCAGAGCCTGGTGCCGATCATGGCATTCCGGCTCGCCAAGCCCGCGCACCTCGTCGACATCAACGAGGTCGCCGGGCTCGACAGGATTTCGAGCGGCGGAAAAACGCTGACCATAGGGGCGCTCGTACGTCATTCCGCGTTTCACAGACCGGTCGTTGACAATCCGCTCGGCGCGCTGCTCACGGCGGTCGCGCGCCACATCGCGCATTATCCGATCCGCACGCGCGGCACGTTCTGCGGTTCGCTGGCTCACGCCGATCCGGCATCGGAATGGTGCCTGACCGCCGCGACGCTCGACGCGACCATAGTCGCGAAGAGCACGCGCGGCGAGCGGCTGATCGCGGCGACGGATTTCTTCAAGGGACTGATGACGACGGCGCTCGCCGAGGATGAGTTGCTCGCCGAAGTGCGGCTGCCTTTGCTGGCGAACGATGCGAAATTCGGCTTCAACGAATTCAGCCGCCGCGCCGGCGATTTCGCCATGGCCGCGGCGCTGGTCACCTATCGACTCGGCGGCGGCAAGATTGCTGACACACGCGTAGGAGTGGGCGGAGCCGAAGCACGGCCGCGGCGCATTGCCAAAGCGGAAGCCGCACTCAACGGCCAGACACCGAGCGACAAGGCCTTTCGCGCCGCCGCCGAAGCCGCTGCTGCCGCAATCGAGCCGTTGGAGGATCACCAGACCTCCGGCGGCTATCGGCGCGACCTGGTGCGCGCCGTTGTGCGCCGCGCGCTCGAACAGGCGGCGGCATGACCGCGCACACCAAGGGCTCCGGGCTGAAATGGGTCGGCCGCGCCATCCGGCGCCTTGAAGACCCGGCGCTGCTTACCGGCCACGGCCGTTTCACCGCCGACCTGCCAGCCGCGCATTGGGTGCGGTTTGTCAGAAGCCCGGTTGCCGCCGGCCGCTTGCGCCGCATCGCCAAACCGGACGGCGCATTTGTCGTCACTGCGGCCGATCTCGCCGGCGTCAAGCCGATCCTGCCGATGCTGCATAAATTCGACTACAGGCCGGTGGCGCAGCCGGTATTGGCCGACGGTGTGGTGCGCTTTGTCGGCGAACCGGTCGCCGCTGTCGTCGCATCGAGCGCGGCCGCCGCCGAGGATATCGCCGATCAGGTCGAGCTTTCGATCGATGCGACAGCGCCGGTCGTCGATGCCCGCGATGCGCTGAGCCCCGGTGCACCGCAGATCCATGCGGAAGCCCTCGGCAACGTCATCCTCGAAGGCAAGGTGAAGACCGCGGGTTTTGACGTAGCCTGGAGCGCCGCGCACAAACATGTCCGCGTCGAGCTGCGCTCGCACCGGCAGAATGCGACGCCAATGGAAGCACGTGCAGCGCACGCCGCCTACGACGTGGCGACCGGCCGCGTGACGCTGACCTGCACCACGCAGATGCCCCATCTGATGCGCACCGCCATCGCCGACGTGCTCGGCATGCCGGAGAGCGACCTGCGGGTGATCGCGCCCGACGTCGGCGGCGGCTTCGGCCAAAAAATGTCGCTGTGCGCGGAATACGTCGTCGTTGTATGGCTCTCCCGCGAGCTGAAATCTTCGGTGGCCTGGACCGAAGACAGGCGCGAAAATCTGATCGCGTCTTTCCACGCCCGCGATCAATACATCACGCTCGAAGGCGCCTTCGACAAAAACGTCAAGTTACTCGCGCTCAAGACCGATATTATATCCAATGTCGGCGCCTACTCCTGCTTCCCGACCACCTCAGGCGTCGAACCGCTGATGGCGATGGCGGAAATGCCCGGCCCCTACGACGTGCAGCAGTATCAATGCCGCGCGCGCGGCGTGCTGACCAACACCTGCACCATGGCGGCCTACCGCGGCGTGTCGCGGCCCATCATCACGCTGGCGCTGGAGCGGCTGATGGACAAGGCGGGGGCTGCCTTCGGCATCGACCCCGTCGACGTTCGCCGCCGCAACCTCATCGATAAATTTCCCTACACTTCGGCGATGGGCCTCGTTTTCGACGAGGCGAGCTACCAACAAACACTGGAGATGGCGGTCAAAGCCGTCGACCTGCCGGCGTTTCGTGCGCGGCAAAAAGAGGTGCGCCAGCAAGGCCGCCATCTCGGTATCGGCTTCGCGACGTTTTCGGAGCGCACCGGCTACGGCAGCCCCGCCTTCGCCGCGCGCGGCATGGAGATTACGCCCGGCTGGGAGACCGTCATTCTTACTGTCGATCCCTCCGGCTTTGTCGAGGCGCGCGTCGGCTCCTCGCCGCACGGTCAGGGCCTGCGCACCACGCTGGCGCAGATCATCGCGGACGAGATCGGCGTGCCGCCCGAGCGCATCAGAATCGTCCACGGCGATACCGACCGCACGCCTTACGGCTGGGGCACTTTCGCGAGCAGATCCTTGGTAATCTCCGGCGGCGCCACTTTGATTGCGGCGCAAAAGGTGCGCGCCAAGCTGATCAAGATCGCCAGCCATTTGCTCGAGGCCGCGCCGCACGACATCGTGCTGGAGGATGGCGCGGCCAAGGTTGCCGGCACCGACCGCAGCGTACCGATCGCGGCGCTGGCGCGCGAGGCCTACACGCAGACCCACCGTTTCAACGGCGAGATCGAGCCCGGCCTGACCGAGACCGGCACCTACGATCCACCCGGCACGTTTTCCAACGCCTGTCACGTCGCCATGGTCGAGGTCGATATCAAAACCGGTAAGGTCGCAATCGAGAAATATGTCGTGGCGGAAGACGCCGGGCGCATCATCAACCCGATGATCGCCGACGGCCAGGTCCATGGCGGCATCGCCCAAGGCATCGGCAATGCGCTGCTTGAGGAAATCGTCTACGACGAGAGCGGCGGCGTCCTCACCGCCAACCTTGCCGACTACATGCCGCCGACGGCGCGCGAAATTCCGCCCATCGAACTCCATCATATGGAAACGCCAAGCACGCAGTCGGTCACTAAGGCCAAGGGTCTCGGCGAAGGGGGCACCATCGGCGCGCCGGCCGCGGTGATCAACGCCATCAACGACGCGCTCAGCACCTTCGGCGTCGAGATCAACGAAATGCCGGCGACGCCGCAACGGATTCGGGCGGCGCTGCGCGCCAGGGGAAGCGCCGCATGAGCGAGAAGACGAATATCACCCTGACGATCAATGGAAGCGACCACGCCATCGCGGTCGAGCCGCGGCGCACGCTGGCCGACGCCATCCGCGAGGATTGCGGGCAGAGCGGCACGCATATCGGCTGCGAGCACGGCATCTGCGGCGCCTGCACGGTCATCGTCGACGGCGCGCCGGTACGCTCGTGCCTCATGTTCGCAGTGCAGGCGAACGGCAAGAGGATCCGGACCGTCGAAGGTCTGGCAAACGGCGACACACTGCATCCGATGCAGCAGGCCTTCATGGACCATCACGGCCTGCAATGCGGTTTCTGCACGCCGGGCTTTCTGATGCTGGCGGTCGGCGTGCTGGAGCGCGAGCCGGACATTTCCGACGACGACCTGCTCGACGTATTGTCGTCGAATCTCTGCCGCTGCACCGGCTACCAGAACATCATCAAGGCCGTACGCGCCGCGGCCAAGGAGATGCGGGGGAAATGACGGTCCCGGCCAAATTCATCGGCCGATCCGTCCCGCGGTTGGAGGACCGCCCTCTCCTCACCGGCCAAGGCCGTTTTGCCGCCGACATTTCGTTTCCCGGCCAATGGACCATGCGCGTGGTGCGTTCGGCGGTGGCGCATGGAAAGATCGAGTCGATCGATGCCAGCGCCGCGCTGGCTCTGTCCGGTGTGCACGCGGTGTGGACGCATCGGGACGTCGCACACCTGCCGCCGATCCCGTTTCGCCTCACCGGCCTCAAACAGCTCGAGCCTTACCAGCAGCCCGTGCTGGCGAAGAATGTCGTGCGCTATGTCGGCGAACCGGTCGCCGTCATCTTCGCCAACGATCACTACGTCGCCGAGGATGCCGTCGACCGGGTCGGCGTCGCGATCGAGCCGCTGCCCGTCATCATGAGCGCGACCGGGCAGCCGGGCGTCTTCGCGTCCCATCTGACCACCGAGCCGAGCGTCCTGCGCAAAGAATATGGCGACGTTGGCGCTGCGTTCGCCAAGGCCCATGCCATCGTCTCGCTTGAGCTTTCGATCGGCCGTCACACCGGCGTGCCAATCGAGACGCGCGGCGCCATCGCCCGCTACGACGAAGCGCGCGATGTCCTGGAATTGCACGGCGCCGCCAAGGTGCCGCATTGGAATCGCGATACGCTCGCGCACATGCTTGGGCGCAAACGCGATTCCGTGCAGCTTTACGAGGGCCATGTCGGCGGCGGCTTCGGCATCCGCGGCGAGATTTATCCCGAGGATGTTCTGGTCTGCGCGGCCGCGCTGGCATTCCGCCACCCCATCAAATGGATCGAGGACCGGCGCGAGCATTTGATCGCGGCCAATCATTCGCGCGAACAGCATCACCGCGTGCGCGCGGCAATCGATGCGGAAGGCCGCATTCTCGGCATCGACGACGAATTTTTCCACGACAACGGCGCCTACATGCGCACGCACGCGGCGACCGTACCGGATCTCGCTGCGGCGATGCTCCCGGGGCCGTACCACGTGCCGGGCTACCGTGCCGTCGGCCATATCAGGCTCACCAACAAAACGCCGTGCGGCACCTATCGCGCGCCAGGCCGTTACGAATCCTCCTTTGTTCGCGAGCGGTTACTGGACGCCATCGCCTCAAAAATCGGCGTCGACAAGGTGGAAATCCGCCGTCGCAATCTGATCGGCC